>JAZUOQ010000046.1:0-2392 GCA_045604775.1 Eubacteriales bacterium | reverse complement strand
TGATATTTGCGGTGCTGAAGTTACTGAAACTATTCCCGACAGCGCTAAATTTTTAACTTTGTTTGGCGGAATTATGACCGAAACAGAGTTTATGATAGTTGATTATCTCAACAAGATTCTTGTAACACTTATCCAAATGTTTGTTGGCATTAAATAATCCTGGAGGTTTTTTAAATGAAAAAGATTGTTTCCGTTCTTCTTTCAGTTATATTGTTACTTTCTGTTTTCAGCATCTGTGTTAATGCAGATTCAGCGGCACTAACTTATACAAGTAGTGTTAATATCGGCGTAGACGAAAATTGCTCTCTCGATCCTGAAAACTTCAACATTGATTTAAGTATCAATCCTGATAAACTTGGTGCATTAGACGGTGCAACAACCGAATTTACTTTCTCTTTAGATTCAGTAACCACTTTCTCCGGAGAGGACTATCTCCAAGATCCTGAAAAATTCTTCTCATTTTTCACAGCCGAAGATTTTTCAGGTGGTGCTATTAACGTCGATTTTACTGTCGAGTTTGTTTCTGATGCAATTTTTGGTGACTTGGAATATACCATCGTAGTTTCCGGATTTTCCGCACCTCTTGATACAGGTTCTCTTGGCGGTATGTTAGGTGATTCTGTTGATGTTGGTGTGAAACTCCCTACCGATTTAACTGCTACTGGTACAATTGACGGAATTGCTAAAATTAACACATCTAAAGTTACTGTAATCGGGCTTCCTGAAAAGACAGATTATTATGATTATGAAAAATTCGATCCCAATGGAATTAAATTGGATTTAGTTTTGGATAACGGCAAAACCGGTACATATACATATAGTGAAGAGACTGCTAATATGTTCTCTTTTGTACCTTCAACATCTGGTAAATTAACTGTTTATGATACTGAAGTTGCTGCTTTTATTGCCGGTATTTATGTTATGTCAACCCCCATAACAGTAAACCATAAATGGTCTGATGGTCCTGTAAATATTACAACAGACAAGTATTCTGAAAATAAACCCGGCTATCACGCAATAGTTTGTGAAGGTTGTGGCGAAACTCATGATGCTCAACCCCACATCCCCAAAAACGAGGAATGGACCTATAACAACGACCAAACCTTTGTAGCAAACGGAACAGAATCTAACATTTGTGCTGACTGCGGAACCGTTCTTATTCGTGACACATTTGGCACAGCAGATTTTAATACTGCATTTGCAGATATGCACTTTATCAAAGTTATTTTTGAATATATCAATGTACTTCTCAGATTCATTGGTGCAGCAACATATTGATAATTTCCATCCTTCAATAAATCAACCGCTACTCGAAAGAGTGGCGGTTTTCTTTTTCATTTAAAGGCAATTATGTTAAACATTTATTTTTTAAAAACAAGTTGACAAACACAAATATATATGCTATTTTATAACTGTGATAGGTGTAATATCACAGTTACACCGATATTCAGGAGGTGATGAAGTGATTATTATTGACCCGAGAAGTCGGACACCAATTTTTGAACAAATTAAAGAACAAATAATCAATTTAATCAATATTGGTGAGCTTAAACCCCATGATAAATTACCCTCAATACGCCAATTGGCATCTGACTTGGAGCTGAATGTTAACACCGTTAAACGTGCCTTTCAGGAATTAGAAAGTGAACGTGTCACTTATTCTTTACCCGGAAAAGGTGTTTTTGTTAGCGAAAATGCAGTTGCCAATCAAATTGTTTTAGAAAATGCAGAAGCGGAGTTAAACCGTATATTAGCTTCATCAAAGGCAAAAGGCGTATCTCTTGACAGGGTTATTTCTCTGGCAAAAAACATTTATGGAAAGGGTGATAATAATGATTGAAATTAAATCCGTGACAAAAAGCTATGGCGACTATGTAGCAATTGACGATATTAATATTACAGTTGAAGATTCCTCTGTTTTAGGTCTTGCAGGCTTTAACGGAAGTGGTAAGACCACCTTATTAAATGTATGTGCAGGAATATTTAAAACTGACAAAGGTTGCGTTTTGTTGGACGGCAAGGATGCTTTTGATAATGATATTGAAAGAACCCGGCTTTTCTATCTTTCAGATAACTTCTATTTTCCTGTTGCTTCATCCATAAAATCCGCCGCAAAATTTTATGCAACTTATTTTCCGAATTTCGATTTCAAAATATTAAACTCTGTTTTGGAAATATTCGGCTTGGATATTAAGAAAAATGTGAGAAGTCTTTCAAAGGGTATGACAAAGCAAGCTGCTCTTGCAATTGCGTTTGCTACTAAACCCAAATATCTTCTCATTGACGAAACATTTGATGGACTTGACCCTCATAAAAAAGAGCGTTTAAGAAAGCTTTTACTTGAATATATTAATGATACAGGTGCGTCTGTTATTATCAGATCACACGATTT
>JAZUOQ010000045.1:0-5006 GCA_045604775.1 Eubacteriales bacterium | reverse complement strand
GGAGCTGACTGGAATATCATGTAAACATGATGTGGTTGCAATAAACTACATGAATGAGAATGGAAGAGGAGTTGGTATACCTGAATCGAGCAGTATACCCTGACGGTCTGAAAAACGAACCAGCATAGCACATAGTTCCTGTCTGGTTATGTTTTTGTCAGGTGAAAAACCGTCACCTGTACCGTTGGTTATGCCTTTTTCATACGCCCATTTTACAGCGCCTGTATACCACTGATCTGTGGGAACATCTTTAAAGCCTGAATTAACTTTATTTGATAACTCTTCACCGCTTAAACGCGAAAGAATAGTTACAAACATTGCGCGGGTAATGTTTGAGTTTGGTTCAAAAGTAGTTTCGCTTGTGCCTTTGAACATTGCACGGCCTACTGCAAAATCGATATATTCAACATACCATGCACCCTTTTTAACATCTTTGAATTCTGATACGCTGTCTATCAGCATAGAGTTTTCGCGTTCGCGCGTGTGGGACGCGCCGCAATCTACATAACACAACGATGTTTCAGTTCCGTTTTTGTAATATGAGTCGTCATTGTTAAAGAGATAATACATAAAGAAATGCTTATCCCCGCAAGCACCGTATGATTTTTTTGATTTTGTTTTAAAACAGTAAACAGTTTCACACTTTGCAATTTTTTTGCCGGCTGATACGTCTGTTTCATAATTAGAAAAAACGCAATCATGTTTTAGACCGCCGTCTTTAATCTTAAAGTTTTCGACACCCATCATTTTAAGTTCTTCTGTACTGGAATAAACAAAGTTTATTTCTTTCCACTGTGCTTCACTGCCTTCATATACGATATCGGTAAAAGCTGCACAGTTTTCAAAAGCATTTGTATGAATGGTTTTTACGCCTTTATGGATAGTTATTTTTTCAAGTGACGTACAGTCGTGGAAAAGATGACGGCTGATTTCTGTTACTTTATCCGGAACTGTGTAAGACTTAAGCGATGTGCAACCCTTAAACACGTCTTTTCTTATCTCTGTAACAGAGTCGGGTATGCTTATTTTAGTGAGATTGGAAAATTTGTAAAAAGCATATTCGCCAAGCACTGTGATTCCGTCAGATATTTTAACTTCTTTTATATCATTTCTGTAATCATTCCACGGTGAATATGTATCTGATGTATATCCGTAATCGTACATTTTACCGCTGCCGGTAAGCGTAAGCTTACCTTTTGATGAAAGTTCCCAATTAATATCTGAACCGCAGGAGCCTGATGCTGTTGCTGCGGCATATGTTATAACAGATAAAGATGAAATTAACATTATTACTGCGAGAATAATAGAAAATATTCTTTTTTTCATAGGATAAACCTCCTTTGTGTAGTAATTTAAGTATATCAATTGATAAAGTATTATGTCAATTGATTTATAAAAATTTATAATTTAATTGTTTCAGGAATGTATCTGCCTGTTATTTTATCGGGGTTTTTATATTCAAAAATATAAGCGCAGTTGTTCTTATAATCTATCATCACCGCACGGTCGGGGTACATTTTTTTAATCTCGGCAACCCGCTTATCATACCTTTTAAGGCAGGTGGGTATTCTTGGATTTTTTGAAAGTATATCAAACAGCAAATCGTTTCTGTCTGCACCGCTTTCTAACAGTACACGGCAGATATCATTATCTGTTTTTAAACCGTACAGTTTTTTCCCGATATCAATATAAAATTTAAACGGATTATTTTGTGTTAAATTATAGACAGTACGTAAAAATCTGCCCGAATTATACAATTTGTCAAGAGAATTTTCACCAAATCGTAGATTTTCAAGCTCACTTTGCGTCAGCCATGGTGTACAAATCACTTCATAAGGTGGTGTGTTTTTAAATATAGCACCATAGTTGTTTTGTTCCAAAGGAGCACCGTGCAAAAGTTTCAAAAAACCAAACTGAAGCATATTTGCACCTAATGCATAGGCTTGGTTAAAACTGTTCTCAAAACTTCTGATATCCTCATACGGAAGACCTGCGATAAGGTCAATATGTATGTGAATGTTACCTTTACATACAAGTCTTTTTATGTTTTGGGAAAGCTTTTTAGTATTCGTTTTACGTGTTACAGCAGCAAGCGTTTTTTCGTTAAAGCTTTGCAGGCCTATTTCCAGTTGGATACTGCCTTTTGGTGCTGAGTTTAAAAGTTCTATCAGACTGTCATCTAAAATATCGCCGGCGATCTCAAAGTGAAAGCAAACACTGTCAGGAATTTCCTTTCCGTATCGGTTTATAATAAACGACCATATTTTATATGCACGCTCTTTATTAGCGTTAAAAGTCCTGTCAATGAATTTAACAGTTTTTGTGCCGCTGTTTGCAAGACGAAGTATGTTTTGAAAACAGGTATCAAGATCAAAATATCTAACGCCGCCGCACCTGCCTGATAAACAAAATGCGCAGTTAAACGGGCATCCACGGCAGGTTTCGATATACGCAATTCTACCATTAAGATTTTTGAAGTACTGTTCAGTATAGGGCGAGGGAGGGGTATCATTGTCTACAAATGGTTCGCTTGTGATGATACTTCCGTTTTGTCGGTAACAAACGCCATTTGTGATATTTCCTTGTATCAGTTCGCGTATCGGTTTTTCGCCCTCCCCGCTTATTATAAAGTCAACAAATATATGTTTTTGCAGAATATCTTGTGCATTGTAACTAACTTCCGGTCCGCCAAGTATTATTTTAGTGTTGGGAAGTTTCTTTTTTACTGATTCGGCAAGTTGTAAAACGCGGGTGATATTCCAGATATACGAACAAAACCCGACATACTCCGGTGCATAATTTAAAATATTATCCAGGAGTCTGTCGGGTTTTTCATTTACAGTACCCTCTATAACAAGGGTATCCTCACCTGCAGATGCCGCAAGGTAGTACGGTGCAAGTGAGGAGTGTATATATTTTGAGTTAATACTTACAAGCAGCAGTTTCACGGTTTTATAATCCTTTCGCCGTCCGTGTAGGTGAAATTTTGGTTTTGCAATATTTCTTTTAACTGCAGGCTGTCGGTAATGGGGATATCTGTAAGGATACCTGTACCGTTTAAATAGTCGCGGTTATGGTAGTCAGAACCCGCAATTTTCAAAAGACCATATTTCTCTGCCCATAACAATGCAAATTCATTTCTGTCAAGATGGTTGCGTGTCGAGTTGTATACCTCCACTCCGTCAATCAAAGATGGATTTGTTATAGTCATAGCGTTGCGAAACGGATGTGCTTGAAATATAAGTGCGCCAAGGTTGCGCACAAGCGGTGATATTTCTTTTAAACGCTTGTCCATAAGCGTTATAATGCCGATATCGTATACAAACTGCTCGTCAATACCATAGATAAGATAGTCGTTCATATTCTCTTTGACACGCAATTCCATACCAAGCAGTACATTTAATCTGTCACCCGCCTGCTTTTTAGCACGGCGGTAATCGGAAAGATAATAATAGGTAAGCTCGTGCTCATCTGTCATATCTTTGGAAGCAACCAGTTTAAAAAATGTCGGTGATAAATGGTTTGTTATAACAAGTGTGGTATATCCGGCACTTATATATTGTTCAACTGTTTCTTCCGGTGATATATGTGCACAGTTGCTTATAGGTGAGGTATGGCAATGCAGTTCGGTTTTAAACATAAAATTACCTACTTCATTAAACTTTCATCATAGTGTGTGCGTTCGCCGCCGATAAGACGCGGACGTGTTCTTGCACAAACCACGTTTGCACCGCCGATAGTACGCTGTGAAATACGAACAGGTACAGCAACAGCTTTAAGGTGCATACCGATAAGCGTATCGCCGATATCAATGCCTGCGTCAGCTTTTACGGTTTCTACAGCAACAGGGTCAGACAGTTTATTATATGCCGCCGTTGCAAGACTGCCGCCTGCTTTTGGAAACGGTACGGCATTGACAATCTCGTATCCGCGGTTTTGAGCGGCTTCGCGTTCTAATATAACAGCACGGTTTAAGTGCTCACAGCACTGGCAAGCGGTAAAGATACCACGCGCTGAAAGCACCTCGTTTATCGTACTGAATATAACATCACCAATCTCGGGTGATGAGCTTTTGCCGATAATACCACCGGCAACTTCACTTGATGAGCAGCCGACTATTACTATATCGCCTGCCTTAAGTGATGTGTTTTCCAAAAGCTCTGTTATTGCTTTTTTTGTTTCATTTATTATGACATTCATACTTATAATCTTTCTTTATCCAGATAACATCTTCACCGATACGTTCGACCTCGCACCACGGTATGCGCACACAGTCTTTGCCCGAAAACAGAGCAAGTGTGCTTTTTACCGGCACGATAAGGTCCAGTATCTGTCCGCATTTCGCATCAAAACGTATGTCGGTAGGATAACCAAGCTTACGACCGTTTGAAATGCAGATTATTTCCTTTTTACATAGTTCGGAAAAAGTAAAAATGCACATTATACCACCAATATATTATATGTGCTTACTTTTCCAAAATGTCACAGGCTTTTTCAACATAATCGCCTTCAAAAAGTTCAATAAGACCTTTGTCACAGACAGAGGCAAGCTGAGGGTCTATCGGGAGCTTTGCAAGAACCGGAAGATTAAATTTATCAGCAATTTCATCTATATGGCTTTCACCGAATACTTTTATTTCCTTGTTGCAATCAGGGCATTTCAGGTAACTGTAATTTTCTACAATACCTAAAACTTCAATGTTCATCATCTGTGCCATTTTTACGGCTTTTGTAACTATCATTGAAACAAGTTCTTGCGGTGAAGTTACAACGATAATGCCGTCGACAGGGATAGACTGGAACACTGTAAGCGGAACATCGCCTGTACCGGGAGGCATATCAACAAACATATAGTCAACGTCACCCCAGATAACGTCTGTCCAGAACTGTTTTACAGCGCCTGCAATACCACGAACCAGAACACCTGGCGTATGGACGGGATTCATCCCTCTAAACGACTCTTCTATGATATGACCGGTTTCCGCCTCATAACCGCGCGCAATCTC
>JAZUOQ010000044.1:0-9442 GCA_045604775.1 Eubacteriales bacterium | reverse complement strand
CTTGGCCTCCGACTTGCAACAGGTGATTATGAAGTTATAACAGTTAAATATGGCGCTGATACTTATACTCTTACCATTCTTAAAGATCAAGCAACAGCAGAACTTAAAAATGTAAAAATCGGTGATACTGCTGTTACGTTTACTGACAATACTGCAAACGTAACGCTTTTGGCAGGTAAGGGTAAGGATGCTCTTACTTATGACAAGTCACAGTACGCAACAGTTGTTCTAAACGATGGCACAAGCGATGTTGCAGGTTTGGATGTTGCAGACGGTACCAGCAAAAAATATACTGTAACTGTAACAGAAAGTGTATTTGGTACAACAAAGACATATGTTTTAAATATTACTGTTGCAGTAAATACATCAAAGCTTGAAAATCTTAAGAATACCATTGCAAAAGAGGTAACTGAGGATAATTATACTAAAGCTACAGTAACTCTCGTTGCAAAGGCACTTGCTGAAATTAACAACCTTGACCTTGCAACCGCAACTCAGGAACAGGTAGACTCAGCTTATGCATTACTTAACAGTGCATATGGCGCACTTGTTCCTACTGCTGATATGAAACAGGCTATTACTGATGCAGACAAGGCTATAAACAGCGGCTTATACTGTGATGATAATAAAGTCGATGCACTTAATGCTGCAGTAAACGCACTTAAAGCAATACTTGAAACAGAAACCGATAAGATTAAGGCACAAGAAAAGGTCAACGCAGTCAATACTGCAATAGCAAACCTTACAAAACACAGCTTTGGTGCTTATTCTAACAACGGCGATGCAACATGTCTTGCAGATGGTACTAAGACTGCTTCCTGTACAAAGTGTAAATATAAAAATACTGTAACTGCAACAGGTACAAAACTTAGTCATAAGCATACAAATTATGTATATAATAACGATGCTACATGTAATTCAGACGGTACAAAGACCGCAAGCTGTGATTACGGATGCGGAAATCAGGTTACGGTAAGCGCAACAGGTACAAAACTTAAGCACTCATATACAAACTATGTATATAATAATGATGCAACAATATCTGCTGATGGCACAAAGACAGCTGTTTGTGATTATGGTTGCGGTACAAAAAATACCGTAATCGCAACAGGTACAAAGCTCCCCTCGGGCGAAACATCTGCTAAACCCGAGCAGCAGCCAAACAGTTTTGTGGATGTTAAGACTGGAAGCTGGTATGAAGAATACGTTGACTACGCATATTCAGTAGGTCTTGTAAAGGGTATGACAACTAATACGTTTGAACCCGATACAAAGATGAACAGAGCAATGATTGTGACTGTTCTTGCAAGAATTGCAGGCGCTGATATTTCAAATAACAATGTTGATGCAGGCTTTACCGATGTTAAAACTGGCGCTTGGTATGCAGCTGCTGTTAAATGGGCAGCAAATGCCGGTGTTGTAAATGGTAAAGAAAATAACGCATTTGATCCGAACGGCAACGTTACACGTGAACAGTTATGCACAATGATCTATCGTTATGCTGAAAAGTTTAAAGTTACTCTTAAGAAAACTGCAAGCACAGAACTTTTTGCAGACGATGCTAAGATCAGCGGCTATGCAAAGAATGCAGTTTATGTATGTAAGGGTGCCGGCATTGTAAACGGTAAGGGTGAAAACAAATTTGATCCTAAGGGCGATGCAACACGTGCAGAAATTGCAAAGATCATAACTGTATTCCACAAGGATTACATTGCAAAATAATTAATAAAAAATAAAACGGAACGAATACGTTCCGTTTTATTTTTTTATCTTTAATCCTCGGTTATTTTAAACAATTCATTTGGCGTACAGTCAAAAAGAAGACATAATGTTTCAATATTTTCATAACGAATAGATTTTGTTTCGTTATTTATCATCTTGCTAAAATTCTGATAGCTCATTCCCAGTTGTTTGTAAAGCCAATATTTTGTTTTACCGTTTTTCTCTAATAAATTTAAAACATCTAATTTAATCATAAGATATTACCTCATAATATATTTTATAATGAGATAATATCTTGAATTTATTCTTTACATATAGATTATTGCATTATATAATGTATGCATAATATTATATTATGTAAAACCTGTACTGACAAAAATTGTTTAAGGTTATTATAATAGTTAATACAATAAAAAATAGTCACTGTTGAGGCACCTACGATAGATCCGATTGTGTCAACAGTGACTAATTTATTATTCTATAGTATTTGTTCCTTTGCGGGTATCTGAGCATTTAGCAAGATTTTGCATATGCTCATCAAGTGATATGGAAAAATAAGATTTTTCGCCGTCACTGATAAAATACATATACGCCGAGCTTTCGGGATACAGCGTGGCATCGATAGCCACGACAGAGGGGTTGCAGATAGGACCGGTAGGCAGCCCTGAAAAGATATAAGTGTTGTATGTGCTGGCTGTACGCTTATCGTCTGATGACATTACTGTTTTTGGTGCAGCCAGAACATAGTTTATAGGTGAGGTGAGCGATAGAAAAGTATTGTCAGTACTTGCAATCCTGTTTTTAATTACTGCAACGGCACTTTTATACATATCTGCGCTGTTGCACTCTTTATACACAAGTGATGCGAGTGTTATTACCTCATCAAGCGACATACCGCTCGTTTCAATGGCTGCGAGATTTGTATCTGTAAGCACCGTTTCTTTAAAGCGCGTAAGAATTTTGGATACAATTGATACTGCACTTTCACCTACAGATATCTCATATTCGCCTGATATAAGATAGCCTTCAAGTCTGCATCGCCTTTTTGGCAGATTCTGAACAAAGTCAAATTCTTTGTAGTCATAAGTATTTAGTGCATTGTCAAGCTCTGTTGCCGAAACATAATCATTTGATGTGAGATAATCAACAATATCGTCCTGCGTCCAGCCTTCTTCAATAGTGATCGTTACAGTTTCAGCCTGTACCGATACTTTTTTAAGCTTAGAAATTATTTGATCATAGCCGAGGTTTGAGTTGAGTGTATAATCACCGTATTGGTAAGAACCATCTGCTTTTTTAAGTTTGCTGTACATTCTGAACACAAATGGGTGATCGATAACTCCCGCCTCATCAAGTGCACTTGCAATGGTTTTGACTGACGAGCCCTGCTCAATAGATACTATATGGCTTTCGTCCGGCTTGATAAACGCAAATATGTCGTTTGCTACGTTTACTATTCCGATAGTCAAAAGAACAGATGCTGCAATAATACAACCGTAATAAGCAACCTGTTTTAAAAAGCCTTTAACATTATCTTGTGAAAACCACAATTTAAAATCAAAGTTTTCTTTTTTGGGAGGTCTTGATTTTTTTTCGCCTTCTTTTACCGATTTTGAACGCGCATTTATATCAGATTCACCTGTGGGTTTATAAACCGGACGGTAAGATCCTGTAGCGCCGGGATAAGAACCGGTAACATTACGGCGATTGTTTGAACTGTTGTTATCAGCCATTAAATTTCATCCTTTACACAGATGCCCTCACGTGACGACTTAAATGCCGCCTCCATAACTTTCATTGAACGCATGGCCTCGCTTGGTTTAACAATAAGCTCAGCCTTGCCCTCAATGGCATCTAAAACATTTTCATAATATAAGTGTACTGATGTATGTTCATCAATATCAATGTGTAATTCTTTTACTGTTTCCTTGGGTCTGGGTGCCATTGTACGAGTAGGACCTGCAGCAGTGTAAATAATGCTTTGTTCCCACTGCATCTCAACATCCTTAGCATATACGATATCTGCGCCTGAATCCCAGTTGTTGATAAGCATTGTACCTTTGTCGGCACATACATACCAGCGCGGAAGTGTAATCATATTGTAAGTACCTACTTCAATAGTTGCACAAACGCCATTTTTAAATTTAAGGTGAACTTTAAGATTATCATCAACATCGTTTTCAGGGTTTTGATATTTGATATTAAGCACATTTGCATAAACTTCTGTTACAGGGCTGTCGATAAGAGTAAGAATCTGATCAATCAGGTGCACTCCCCAGTCAAGCATCATACCGCCGCCGGCAACCTTTGTGCAGCGCCAGTCGCCAGGTATGCCACGCGCACCCTGTACGCGACTTTCAATAAAGAACGGTTTGCCGATCTCATTACTTGCAAGTTCGCGTTTTACAAGCAGGTAATCTCTGTCCCAACGTCTGTTCTGGTGGATGGTAAATACCTTGCCGGTTTTCTCAGCAACCGCCATTACTTCTAAAAGTTCTTCGGAATTCATCATAACGGGCTTTTCGCAGACAACATTTTTACCTGCCTCAAGTGCCATTATCGAATAGTATTTGTGGAAGTTGTTGGGAGTTGAAACAAGAACGATATCGATTTCCTCATCCTTAAGCAACGCCTCGGCACTATCATATACTATAAGTCCATATTCGCGAGCGAGCTCCTTTTTCTCTTGTTTGATATCGTAAACACCTTTAACTTCAAGTCTTGATATTTTTTTAGTTATATGATTATAGTGGTGTTTTCCCATACCACCAAAACCGATAATACCAATTTTATGCTGTGCCATTTTTAAAACCTCTTTTCTATTATGCCCAGAAAACATCGCTGTTAAGCTTTTGAGTGGGAACCATTGTTTTTAAGAAAGCAACTGCTTTTTCAAGCCCCTCTTCATTGGTCATCATTGCATCTTCGTGCTCGATGGAAAGTATGCCGTCAAAGTCAGTAAGACGAAGTGCAGAGATCATATCTTTCCATACCTTTTCGTTTGAACCGTAACCAAGTGTTCTGAAATACCAAGCACGATCCTTAAGATCTGCAAGACTCGTTGTATCAAGCACACCGTTTACGGCAACCTTGTATGGATCGACGTATGTGTCTTTTGCGTGGAAATGGTAGATCATACCTTCCAAATCTTTAATAGCAGCCACCGGATCAATGCCCTGCCAGATAAGGTGTGATGGGTCAAAGTTTGCACCGATTATATCACCAACCTCTGCACGTAAACGTTTAAGTGTTGCAGGATTATATACACAAAATCCGGGATGCATTTCAAATGCGATCTTTTTAATTCCGTGTGCCTTGGCAAACTCGGCAGTTTCTTTCCAATACTTTACAAGTACATCCCACTGGTATTCAAGTACTTTTGCAAAGTCAGTCGGCCAAGCACAAGTTACCCAGTTGGGATATTTTGCACCGTCGTGGTCGCCGGGACAGCCTGAAAAACCAACAATTGTATCAACGCCCATACGCTCAGCAAACAGGATGGCGTTTATAAAATCGTCGTGAAACTGTTTTGCGGTAGTTTTATCGGGGTGCAGGGGGTTGCCGTGAGCCGATACTGCAGAAATATCCATACCGTATTTGTCAATAACAGCTTTCATCTCATCAATTTTTTCGGGTGTTTTTAAAAGTTCTTCCGGATTAATATGATACTTACCGGGATAACCACCTGATGCAAGCTCCACGGCCTGAACGCCGATGCTATGGAGATATTTGATCATTGTTTCAAAATCTCTGTCGTGAAAAAGTGCTGTAAGTACTCCTATTTTCATTTATTTTTCCTCCGTAAAATAATATGGTTTTCCGGTTTTGGCAGAAATATAAATACCTTCAAGTATTTGCGATACAACAAGTGCCTGTTCGGGAAGTACACAAGGCTTTGTTCCGTTTTCAATAGCCTCGTAAAAACCTTTTGCTTCAAGATCTGCAGGTTTTACCTTGGTGCCGTCATAGAATGCAACGCCTTTAGCATCAGTCTTAGGATAGATATTAACCTGCTTTCCGTGCTTAACGGTATTGAGCACAAAATCGTCATACATATCTACACCGCCATTTGTACCGAAAAGAGCAAACTTTGCTTCACAACTATGATGTGTATTTAGTGCCCAAGCTGATTGAAGAATGATAGTTGCACCGTTTTCCATTACGATAAAGCCGAATGCACTATCCTCTACCGTGAATTTTTCGGGATCCCAATCACCCCAAGCATTACCGGTGTTTGTATCTTTATTAAGTTTATGATAGACTGTACCGACACAGTACCTCGGCTTATAGTTATCCATTGTCCAAAGAGTCATATCAAGCGCATGTGTACCAATATCGATAAGAGGTCCGCCCCCTTGCTCATATTCATTTAAAAACACGCCCCAGGTAGGAACTGCACGGCGGCGTATGGCGTACGCACGTGCCATATATACATCACCGAAAAAGCCGTCTTCAGCCTCCGCCTTGACATACTGGCTTTCGGGAGTAAACCTGTTCTGGTAACCTATTGTAAGAATAACACCTGTACGCTTTGCAGTGTCTGCCATCTTTTTTGCCTCAGCAGCATTAATAGCCATTGGTTTTTCACAAAGTACGTGTTTTCCGCTTTCCATTGCGGCAACAGATATTTCACAGTGTGTGCGATTTGGTGTTAAAACGTGAACTGCATCAACATCGGAATTTATAACATCCAAATAGTTTTCGGTGATAAGTGCGCCTTGTACGCCATATTCGGCACACGCTTTTTCAGCGCGTTCTTTGATTATATCACAGAAATATACGATTTCAACATTGGCAAGCTTTTTCAGTGCGGGAAGATGTTTTCCATTTGCAATACCGCCACAACCGATAATGCCAACTCTAAATTTTTTAGACATATTAACCTCCTTATACTTATCTAAATTTAATTATATACTTAATACTTTTAAAGTCAATAATAAAAATAGTTTTCTTGACGAAAGTGTATAATTAATATATCATATAATATAGGAGATGATAAAAATGACATATATAAAATCAGATTATACATTACTGCCTTTTTATAATCCGATTACCGCAGCAAAATTCTGTGCAGTGATATCAATTACACTCTTGATTTTTACAGTTTTGAAAGCTATTATACGTCAAAAGTCAATGACGCTTAGACGTGCACCTTTTTCTGTCTGGTCGTCGGCAGTAACGGCTGCACTGCTTAATACGGTGCTGTGTACTTTTCTTTATTGGCAGTGGGCACTTATAGTGGGTGTTGCTATAACGCTTGCTTATGCTTTTTATGTTTCAGGTGAGGTTAAGGTATCAAATTCTGAAGAACGTTTAGGTGTGTGGGGACTTAATAAGGATATCCGACGCATCAGGGGTGAGATATTTAACGATATGACGCTTGAAGAACAGGCTCAATACAGAAAAAATGTTAAAGAGTTTAAATTTAACCCGATTATCTTTTTTATAGCAGTTATGATTGCTCCGCTCATTTTTATGGGTGTATGTAATATGCTTGATATAGGGTATCTGTTTACACCGGTATTTATAGGATAGGAGAAGTTTATGAAAATAATATTTTTGGGTGCGGCTCATGAGGTTACAGGATCGTGTACACTTATTGAAGCGTGTGGAAAAAAGATACTTGTTGACTGTGGTATGGAACAAGGGCGTGACATTTATGAAAACTGTGATATACCTATAGCACCAAATACTATTGATTGCATATTTTTAACACACGCGCATATTGATCATTCGGGTAAACTTCCGTATCTTACTGCTAACGGCAGCAGTGCTTCTATACATTCGACGTATGCAACACACAGGTTGTGTGAGATAATGCTTCGTGACTCGGCACATATACAGGAGACTGAGGCGGAATGGAAGAACAGGAAGGCACAGCGTGCAGGTCTTCCGGAATATGTTCCGCCATATACGATGCAGGATGCAATGGACACGCTGGCTTTGTTTCAAACACACGGCTATAATGAGGAGTTTGAGGTGCTTGACGGTGTAAAAGCACGCTTTATCGATGCGGGTCATCTTCTTGGCTCGGCATCAGTTGAAATAACAATTAGTGAAAACGGCGTGACGAAAACACTTTTGTTTTCGGGAGATATCGGAAATGTTTCACGTCCGCTTATACGCGATCCGCAAAAGCCGTCAAAGGCAGATATCGTTATAATCGAGTCGACTTACGGTACGCGTGTCCATGGCGAACGTGCAGACTACCTAAGCCAGATAACAGATATTATACAGCGCACGCTTGATCGTGGCGGCAATGTGATAATACCTGCGTTTGCGGTCGGAAGAACGCAGGAACTTTTGTACCTTATCCGCGAGATAAAAGAAAACGGCCTTGTTAAAAATCATGACGGATTTGCCGTGTGGGTAGATTCACCGCTTGCAGTGGAGGCTACAAATATATATTCACATTCGGACGGTATGCGTGACTATTATGATGATGAAACGCTTAAACTTTTAAAAGATGGTAAAAACCCCATTCGCTTTGACGGACTCTGTTTGTCGGTAACAAGCGAAGATTCAAAGCTTATAAATGAGAATACCGAGCCAAAGGTAATACTTTCTGCTTCGGGTATGTGTGAGGCAGGCAGAATACGCCATCATTTAAAGCACAACCTGTGGAAAAGCGAAAGTACGATACTGTTTGTCGGTTATCAGTCAGAGGGAACATTGGGCAGAAAATTACTGGACGGTGCCGACAGTATAAAATTGTTCGGTGACGAGGTTACGGTAAATGCACATATTGAACAGATGGATGGTATTAGCGGTCACGCTGATAAGGAAATGCTTCTTGACTGGTTGAGTGCACTTTCAAGTGCACCTGAAACTGTTTATGTTAACCATGGCGGTGACACTGTATGCGACGAGTTTGCCAAAGAAATCACTGACAGACTGGGTTATAAGGCAATTGCACCTTACAATGGTGCTGAATATGATATCGTGACAGGCGTATGTCTTGAACAAGGAAATAAAACCCGTCTTGTCAGTGCACCCAAACCTTCTTCTAAGGCATCACTTGTTTATGAGCGGCTTATGGCGGCAGGTCAGCGACTGCTTAGTGTTATACGGCATAACAAAGGCGGTGCGAACAAGGACCTTTCACGATTTGCTACTGAAATTAACAATTTGTGCGATAAATGGGATAGATAAATAAAAAAACAGACTTTTGTCTGTTTTTTTATTTTGCTGTAAATAGTATTACTTGCGAAAGTGAAGATATCTTTTTTAAGAATTCTTTTGCTTGTTTCTGTCTGGCAGAATCAAGCGACCAAAATGGATCATCAAGAATAAGCGGGAGCCCACCGTTTGAGATTAATTCGGCGGCAGCATAACGCATGGAAAAGTATACAGCGTCTGCAGTGCCTCTTGAAAAATAACCCAAATCGCGCAACAATCCGTCAGATTTGATTAGAATGTTAAAATTATCATCAAGGAAAATACTTGTATATTTACCGTTTGTGATAAGTGATAGTATTTCGCCTGCTTTTTGGCACAACTGCGGTGAAAACCTGCTGTTTATTGCCGTGTTTGCTTTTGTTAAAGCATCTATTGCTTTTGAAAGCACCTCGTTATGATATCGGGCTTTTTCAAGTTCGTCAGTAAGTGCTGATATTTGCTGTGTGTTATCAAATAATTTTTTTTCAAGGTTTTCTTTTTTATCAGCAATATGTGAAAGCATGGCTGCACGCTCTGTGAGAATTGCGTTTGTTGATACTGC
>JAZUOQ010000043.1:0-4740 GCA_045604775.1 Eubacteriales bacterium | reverse complement strand
GCATAGAATCGCATTTCATCACGATTTTTTCCGTTCGCTCAAAAACAGACCGTTTATGCTTATGGAAAGTGCTCCGGGACTTGTAAACTGGAAACCTTACAACAAGTTGAAAAGGCCCGGTATGGACAGACTTGCAAGCCTGCAAGCAGTTGCACACGGCAGTGACACTGTACAGTATTTTCAGTGGCGTAAGGGCCGCGGCAGTGCTGAAAAATTTCACGGTGCAGTAGTAGATCATGTTGGAACCAATCAAACGCGCGTGTTTAAAGCCGTAAAAGAAACTGGCGCTACATTAAAAGCAATAGATGAGGTTTGCGGCAGCATTGTGGATGCTAAAGTTGCTATAATCTTTGATTGGGAAAATCGTTGGGCACTTAATGATGCTCAGGGATTTATCCTCAAAAACAAAGGATATACCACCACATGTTATGCTTATTACAAACCATTATGGGAACGCGGTATACCTGTTGATATAATAAGCGCACATGGCGATTTTTCTAAGTATGATCTTGTAATTGCGCCTATGTTGTATATGACTGATGCAGACACTGTAAAACGAATTTCCAACTATGTACAGAACGGTGGAACATTTTATGCCACTTATATGCTCGGTATGGTTGATGGTACTGATTTATGCTATCTCGGCGGTTTCCCTGCTAACGAACTTAAAGATGTATTCGGTATATGGAATGAGGAAATTGATACTCTTTATCCCAATGACATAGTTAACATTATAAAAGACGGTAAAGAGTATATCGGCGTTGATTACAGCGAACTTATTCACACAAAAAATGCAACGGTTCTTGCTGAGTACGCAAGTGAATTTTATGCAGGTATGCCCGCTCTTACTAAAAACAATTACGGTAAAGGTATTGCATACTATCAGGCGTTCCGCGATGACGGTAAGTTGTGGGAAGATATGCTTGAAAAAATACTCTGTGACCTTGATATAAAACCCACACTTCACAAAACATTACCTAAAAATGTTGTTGCACATAAAAGATACGATGACGATACCGAATATCTGTTTGTACAAAACTATAATGATACCGAGGTAAATGATATAAGCCTTGGCACTGTCTGGTACGACCTTGAAAGTAAACAAGAAACAGATAAAATAAATCTTAACGCATTTGATATAAAAATTTTTAAAAATATAAAATAACAGAACAACACGCTTTATAAATATAGGCAATCCAGCTATATACCAAGCCCACTAACAACACAAAAGAGAAGATTGGTATCACACAACGAATCTTCTCTTTCTTTTGGTTTGTGGTGTACTTTTTATCATATAATATCAAGTATACCTTCAATTGTATCAAAAGAATATTCAGGCATTGGCATATCCTTAATACGCCAAGGAGACTGCGATTTAATCCATATCGGAGTATAACCGGAATTCAAAGCGCCGACAACATCCATATATTCATTATCCCCAACATAATAAAGCTGCTCGGGTTTTTCACCCAAAAGATTTGACATATGTTCAAACACAGCCGGATTAGGTTTATAATATTCCCTATTATCATTTCTGCCACACTGTTGTAAAGATAAATCACCGGTTACTACAATAGCATCAAAATAATCACATATATCAAGCATATTCATTTTTGTATACTGGTATTCCCTTGATGCCGCATTGGTTATTAGACCCAGTTTATAACCTTTATCTTTTAGTTTTTTTAGAATATTATTAGTAAACGGATGTGGAATTGCGACATTTTTAAAGCCATTTAATGCAAAATCTCTTACTTTTTCAAAGCTTGGTATGTTATTAAAATTAAAAAAACATTCATCCACTAAATGCTCATAAATAGTTTCCCAGCCCTTGTATATGTATATAGCTTCTATACGGCAAATATGAGTGACGGCTTTTTCAAAGTCGTAGGCAGGATTAATATATTTCTCAACCCTGTCCCAACCTAACTTTATAAACTCACGAATTGTACCGTATCTATCGTAAAGTGTATTATCTAAATCGAATACAAATCCTTTCATTTGTTCCCCTCTTTATGTATAAGGCGCCCTCGTTTGAGGGCGCCTTTTTATTAGTTATTTTGCAATATAGTCTCTATGGAAAATGGTAATCATCTTTGAAACTTCTGCACGGGTTGCTGTACCCTTAGGATCAAATTTATTTTCACCCTTGCCGTTTACAATTCCTGCCTGCTGGCAAGCGTAAACTGCATCCTTAGCATAATCACTAATGCTTGAATCATCAGCAAAAGCCACTTTTGAAACGCTGTTCTTAAGAGTGATATTAGCATTTTGTGCATAACGTGTAAGCATAGTACAAATCTGCTCACGTGTTACCTTTCCTTCAGGATTAAATGTAGTATCAGTTGTACCCTTAACAACGCCGTTCTTAAATGCCCAATCAACAGCACTTGTATACCACTGACCTGTTTTAACATCTGTAAACTGAGTTGCCTTATCATTATTTGCATTGGTATTAACACCCGCAATTCTTGCAAGGATAGTTACAAACATTGCTCTGTTCATTTTAGAATCGGGTTCAAAGGTCTTATCACCTGTACCGTTCATAATACCCTTAGAGTATACATAATCAACATATGATTTATACCAACCGCTTGGCTTTACATCAATAAATGTCTTTGATGTGTCAGCGTTAGGAACTGGAAGTTTAGTACCTTCTGCAGTTATAGTGTTTTTGGTACCGCAGCCGTAATCACAGCTTGCAGTCTTTGTACCGTCTGCTACGGTAGTTGCATCGTTATTATATGTGTACTTGGTATATGAATGGCTGACTTTGCTGTTTGCCTTAGTTCTTGTATAGCTAGCACCGCATCCATTTTTACAAGTAAGGGTTTCTGTACCGTCTGAAGAACAGGTTGCATTGTTATCAAATGTTGCAATAAATGAATGTGAAAGTTTTGAATTTTTCTTTTCACGAATATCCTCGGCACCGCAGTCACAGTGTCCGGTTTCTGTACCGTTGCTGCCGCAAGTTGCATTATTATTATAAGTATAGTTCTTATAATCATGCTCTTTAAGACCATCTATAGCATCATATATTGCATTTGCTGCAACAGTTGCTTGGGCAGGCGTCTGTGCATTTTGAGCAACATTTGCACCTTCTTCAACTGCAGCAACAAGAGCCTCTAAAGTATCATAACAGTAATCGCCAACAGCATCTAAAGCATCATACATTGCCTGTATAAGAATTGAAACATCAACAAGGTTTTCAAAAGCTGTCTGAAGATCAGCATATCTCTCATTTATCTCTTCCTGTGTTGAAGTGTTTATGTTAACACCCTTAGCTGCTACAAGTGCTTCGTTAAATGCATTAACGGATGCTTCAGAGTATATATCTGTTGTAACATCTTCTTCCGAAACCTCTGCAATAAGCTCATTAAGCATTGCAATGTTCGGGTTGACAGTAATCGTAAGTGTTATAGCCTCACCGGCATTTCCAAACATATCGTAAGGTGTGCAGATATATTTTACATTTTTCGTACCGTCTGCTACATTTATGCCATCAACGGGATTTCCGCTTTCATCAGTCATTTTAACTGTGATATATTTACCAACAGTGAATATAACCTCATCAGAACCATGACCGCCGGGGAGTGTAAAGAGAGCTCTGTGCATTCTTACATTATAAACTTCATCATTTATTGTAACTGCAGTGATCTCCGGTATTGCGCTAAAATCGTCTGCAATATACATTTTGTATGAATCACCGTTAATTTCAACATCAACAATTACAGGGTACTCAACACTCTCTATAGGTGTTGTAACAGGAGTACCGTTATTATAAGTAACATTTGATACGTAATTGGGGTTAACCAGATCTTCAATATTAACTGTTACTGTACCGTCACCGTTATCTGTAATTGCTGTATCTGTATCAGTTACAAGATACTTAACAACGCCGTTTGTATGATCAACCTCAACTACAGGTACAAATGCATCCGGATAACTTGAGATTTCAAGTGTTATGGTTTCAACTGTTTT
Source organism: Eubacteriales bacterium (assembly GCA_045604775.1). Classification (GTDB taxonomy): domain Bacteria; phylum Bacillota; class Clostridia; order Oscillospirales; family QAKW01; genus RGIG9041. Next base: position 759 of record JAZUOQ010000043.1, on the reverse strand, counting down.
ACCATCCTTAGAGGTAATGGTGATGTCCACAAATACCTGTGCCAAATTCTCATCAAGAGTAAACTCAAGCACATCCTCTATTGACTCGGTTTTTGTACCGTAAGTAATCTCATAAGTATTGTGCTGACTTGCGAATGCATATTTCGTAGAATCAAACAACTCTGTCATATCAACTGAGTAATCATACTTGCCTGCATTCTCAGTAACCGTTACCTTGGGCGAAGTTTCAACACCACCGATGTAATAGTATACTTTCTTATTTTCAGGATATACCGTTGTATTTGAGTCAACTGCTACAAGCTCATAAGGTAAGATCTTACCTGTACCAATTGTACGGTCATAATCAAGCCAATATGAGCTGCTGCAAGTATCTGCAAGATTTTTATGACCGGTATTCAAACCTAACTCTATACCGGTTGCAGTTTTGTAACCTGCTGTGTACTTTTCAACATAGAAGTTATCGTACACATCCATTGTATGAGCAAATTTGTTTGCACCCGATGATGCGGCAGTAACCGAAAGCTTATCGTTATTAAGACCGATTATGCTGTTATCTCTAACAGTTATAGTGCCAAAATTCTGAGTACCGCTCACAGAACTGTTAACGCAACTAAACAGATCCTCAAGTTGCTGTAAACCTGCTGTCGTTTGGTTATACAGTTTCTGTGATATTATCTCATTATTTGTTATTGTTATATCGGTAAATGAATATGCCTTAATATACAGCATATATTGCTTTTTAGAATTATATCTGGTTGC
>JAZUOQ010000042.1:0-5087 GCA_045604775.1 Eubacteriales bacterium | reverse complement strand
GTGGCAGTTTCTTTGTTAAAGAAGCACTTGAAAAGGAGAACAATAAATGAAAAAAGTTATTACTTTCGGTGAAATAATGCTCCGTCTTGCACCTAACGGATATTACAGATTTTTTCAGAATGATCAGATGCAGGCAACTTTCGGCGGCGGTGAAGCCAATGTCGCTGTATCACTTTCTAACTTCGGTCTTGACAGCGTGTATGTTACAAAACTGCCAAAACACGCTATCGGTCAGGCCGCTGTTGACTCACTCAGATATTTCGGTGTTGATACCTCTAAAATAGTACGCGGCGGAGAAAGAGTTGGCATTTACTACCTTGAAAAAGGAGCCTCACAGCGTGGCTCGGTTTGTATTTATGACCGTGCACACTCATCTATTCAAACAGCTGACTCTTCAGATTTTGACTGGGATAACATATTTGAAGGTGCGGACTGGTTTCATTTTACAGGTATTACTCCTGCGCTTGACGCTAATCTTGTTCAAATATGCAAACAAGCTTGTATTGCTGCAAAAAAACGCGGTGTGAAAATTTCTTGCGACCTTAATTACCGCGGTAAGCTCTGGACAAGAGACCAGGCACGCGTTGCAATGACTGAACTTTGCAAATATGTTGATGTATGTATATCAAATGAAGAAGATGCTAAAGACGTGTTCGGAATTGAAGCAGAAAATACTGATATTTACGGCGGAAAATTAAATCATGAAGGCTATAAATCTGTTGCTAAACAGCTTATGGATAAGTTCGGTTTTGAAAAGGTTGCTATAACACTTCGCTCCTCAATTTCCGCAAGTGATAATGACTGGGCAGGTATGCTATACGACGGCGAAAACTATTGTTTTTCTAAAAACTATCATTTACATATAGTTGACAGAGTCGGCGGTGGTGATTCGTTTGGTGCCGGTCTTATATATTCACTGCTTTCCGGCAAGGATACACAGAGTGCTATTGAATTTGCAGTTGCGGCATCTGCACTTAAACATTCTGTCGAGGGTGACTTTAACCGCGTAAGTGTTTCTGAGGTAGAAAAACTTGCGGGCGGCGACGGTTCGGGCAGAGTGCAAAGATAAATTATTTAAACTCAGCCGAGGGGATAATACCCTCGGCTTTTTATATTGACAACTATATCCTAAGGTTTTATAATTTATGTAATTTTAGAATAAGGTGATAACAAATGGAATTTACAAAAGCCCAGCGGCTTGAACGCTTTGGCACAGGCATTTTTACTGCCCTTAATGCCCAAAAAGACCGTCTTATAAAAGAAGGCAAAACAATATACAATCTGTTTATCGGCACACCCGATTTTGAACCGCCGCAGTATGTTATAGACGCGCTTGTGGAGTCTGCAAAACAACCATCGGATTGGAAATACTCGCTCACTGAAAGCGACGAGCTTTTAGATGCTGTATGTACATATTATAAAAACAGATTTAATACAGTTATAACTCCTGACAGTATAGTATCTGTAAGCGGCTCACAAGAGGGGATGGGGCACATAGGTCTTGCGCTTTGCAAAAAAGGCGATACAGTACTATTGCCCGATCCGGGCTATCCTGCTTTTGAAGCCGGTGCAAAACTTGGTGATGCGGATATCGTATACTACCCGCTTATAAAAGAGAATGGTTTTATGCCGCGCCTCGACCTTATAGACAAGGCTGTACTGAAAAAAGTTAAATATATGGTCGTCTCGTACCCATCTAACCCCATCGGCGCAGTAGCAGATAAAAGTGTATACGAAGAACTTATACGCTATGCCAAGCAGTACGGTTTTATAATAATTAATGACAACGCATATTCTGATATTATATTTGATGACAAAGAAGGGTTTTCTTTTTTATCACTTGAGGGTGCAAGTGAAGTGGGTGCTGAGTTTTTCTCACTATCCAAGTCTTTTAATGTTACAGGAGCAAGGATATCATTCCTTATTGGTAATAAATCGGTTATTGATGCAATGAAACTGCTTCGCTCACAATACGATTTTGGTATGTTCACACCTATCCAGCACGCAGCAATTGCCGCGCTGAACGGTCCGCGTGATTTTGTTAAAAATCAATGCCGTGAGTATCAAAAACGTCGTGATGCTCTTATTGATGGTCTTAAAAAATACGGCTGGGATATACCTAAAAGCGACGGAACTATGTTTGTATGGGCACCGCTTCCAAATGGCTTTACCGACTCAAACAAATTCTGTATAGATCTGGTTGCAAAAACAGGTGTATTATGCACACCAGGTATTTCGTTTGGTCCGCGCGGAGAAGGGTATGTACGCTTTGCGCTTGTGCTACCACCCGAGCAGCTTTGTGAAATAGCCAATATTATCGGAAACAGCGGATTTTTAATAAGATAATACACTTTTCAAAAACAAAATAATATCCCACGCAATTTAATTGCGTGGGATATTATATATTAAAAGCTTTTTGAGTACTTTTGGTTTGTGAATTTGGATATTAAAAAAGACATTCCCTTTTTAAACCAATTAACACCCTCCATATCCATAACCGGTACCTCGCTGTATGAATAATCGTTTGTGTTTATCCACACATCCAGCAAAAGTTCAGACACACGGCCAAGATAACGTGCATGGAAGGAGTCGTATTGTTTTGGATCGATACGTACCTCAAGTTCAGTCAAAATGTCAAACAACCACTCACAGTACTTATCAGCAAGTTCTTTTTTCATAATAAACATATTAAACATATGTGCACTTGTGCGCTTGTGCAGTTTTAAAAATTCGGGCAAATACTCCGGATATTTCTGCGATATTATTTCACCTGTCATATCAAGCGGCTCTACATACAAAGTATGTCTATAATGATCATATAGATTTTCAATATAATATTTACGAAGTTCAGGAAGTATTATATCTGTTTTTTCAAAAATTTCACTTGCCTTCTCACCGGATAATATCGCATCAAACTTTTTATCAAAATCTTTAGGTATCTTAGTTCCGACAAAATGGCGTCTGTAATGTGCAAGCCCTACATAATCAGTATCAAGATTTTTCCACGCCCAGTACAAACAAGTTAGTTCACAATAGTACGGATTTTTAAGCGAAATGTTTTCTCCGGTATTATCACCATCAAATCCGATATCCGCCTTTCCCTCTTTACCTGCGTGAAGCGGCAAATACATTTTATCGTCAGGCATCTTATACGGCTTATGCACCGCAACAACCGTTTTTATATTTTTCATTTAATCACCGCTTTTTCCCGAAATAATCATATATGCACCCTTGAAAATAATTTTAAAATCAAGGTAAAGACTCATATTCTCAATATACTCAATATCATATTGTACCCATCTGTCAAAATCAATAGAATGACGGTCAGGCTGTATTTGCCACAAACACAAAAGACCACCCTTTACTTCAAGACGGCGATAATGCCAGTCTTTATAATCTTCCACTTCTGACGGAATGGGCGGACGAGGACCTACAATACTCATATCACCGATAAATACATTCACAAGCTGTAAAACCTCATCAAGTGACCACTTTCTTAAAAAAACGCCAAACCTTGTTATACGTGGATCTTTTTTGATTTTAAACGCCGGTCCGTCAACCTCGTTCATACCTTCATTAATAAGTTCCTGCTTTAAAAGTTCTGCATCAGGACGCATAGATCGGATTTTAATAAAATTGAATAATTTGCCGCCTTTTCCAACACGTTTTGAAATATAAACAGGGTTATGAAAATCTTCAAAAAACTTTATTATAAGAATTATTATGATAAACGGTGAAAGTGCAACAAGTGCTGTGCCAGATAATATTATATCTAATATTCGTTTTACAATAAAATACACAGATCTTTTCATACATTTACCTTTCTTGAATTGTCTTAAAGTATAATACCATAAAATAAAGCATAAGTCAATTATTCGAAATTTGTCGTATTAAAACTGTTTATTTTTGGAAAACTATAGTGTATAATGTAAATTATGAATAAAATTTCAATCAAAAAACTAAATTCACAAACAGTAGCAATAACAGGTGCAACAGGTGGACTGGGCAAAGCGATATGCGAATATCTCGCACAATTGGGTGCTAATATTATTATGATAAACAGAAGTGAAAAAAAATCTAAGGAGTTTGAAAAGTATCTTCTTTTAAAATACCCTTCACTTTGTATAAAAACAATTATTGCTGATTTTGAAAACATACAATCGGTAATTTATGCAACAAATGAGTTACAAGCACTTTGCCCCGATACACTTATTTTAAACGCAGGTGCCTATAGTATACCCAGAAAAAAAACCAGTTTAGGATTTGACAATGTATTTACAATAAATTTTGTTTCTCCGTATTATATGGCACGGCGTATGATGATTCAAAACACGAAAATTGTTGCTGTAAGCAGCATCGCACACCGCTATTCAAAATCAGACTTTTTAAATATTGATTTTTCACAACGTAAAAAGTCAAGCCTTGTTTACGGTAACGCGAAACGGTGGCTCACATATGCACTGTACGGCACAGGTTATAAAAACCTCTCAGTAACACATCCGGGGATAAGTTTTACCAATATAACAGCACATTATCCAAAGTTGATTTTTGCCATTATAAAACATCCTATGAAGATTATATTTATGAAACCTGAAAAAGCCTGTCTCTCCATACTTTGTGGGGTATTTGAAAACTGTGAAAAAAACGAATGGATAGGTCCGCGCATATTTGATATTTGGGGAAAACCCAAAAAGAAAACGCTGCACAGCGCACACTGCGCTGAAGCAAAACAAATAAGCATAAAATCTGAAGAAATATATAAGAGGATACAATATGAACAATGTACAAAAACTGAGAAAATTATATAAAATGACACAAAATGATGTTTCAGAGTTGATTAATTACCCAAAACCTCTGTATACAGCTTTTGAAAGAGGCGATATGAAACTGCCGGGTGATAAAATAAACATACTGTGTAATTATTACAATGTAACAGCTGATTATCTGTTAAAAGATATGGATATATAAATTTTTCTTGACATATTGAAATAATACTGATAATATATTTGTAATATATCAAAAGCGTCTGAGCAGAAAGAGTAGCGCGGCGAAGAACCTGCAGAGAGCTGTCGGTCGGTGCAAGACAG
>JAZUOQ010000041.1:0-4858 GCA_045604775.1 Eubacteriales bacterium | reverse complement strand
GTATGCCCTTTAATCTGCAAGCGTTGGCAACAAGTTTAATTTTATCATCTGACCCTATATTACCCGGATTTATACGTATTTTGTCAACGCCGACAGAAATACAATCTAATGCAAGTTTATAATCAAAATGTATATCAGCAACAACAGGCATTGATGTATTTTCTTTTAGAATAGGGATTAGTTTAATCGAATTTTCGTCAGGTATTGCGATTCTAATTATTTTGCAGCCAGCAGTTTCAAGAGCTCTTGCCTGCTTGATCGCACCGTCAAAATCATCACGTCTTGTCGAAAGCATAGACTGAACTAAGATATTAGTTTTATCTCCAATAATTAAATTTCCGACTTTAACGGTTTTCACACAAACTCACCTCAAAATAAATTTAATATATCCTTAACAGTTATAATAGCCATAAGACCGAAAAGTAAAATCAAACCAACAGCGTTTATACCATATTCAATCTTCGGGTTAAGAGGCTTTCTACGAATTGCCTCAAGCGTAAGTAAAACAATACGGCCACCATCAAGTGCAGGTAATGGCAATAGGTTAACAATGCCAAGATTAATGGAAATAAGAGCAACTATAAGCATAAGAGAATCAAGTCCATAGCTTACGCTTTCACCAATCGCCGCAGTTGTTCCAACAGGACCAGAAACTTGATTTAAATCAGCGGTACCGGTAAACAATGTGCCAAAAAAAGAATATATCGATTTAGATATAGAAACAGTCCAGTCAAAAGAATACTTTATAGTACTAAAAAAAGATCTTTTTTCTCCATAAACCTTAAAATCAATTTCAAAGAATTCACCTAAATTTTCGTCACTTGCAATGGGAAAAGAAACATTTTCTAAAATAGTTTTATTACCATCACGCAAGACAGCCACTTCTACAGGCTCAGTTCCTGCAGTAGTAAGTGCATATGAAACATCTAAAAAACTTCCAACACTATAATTGTTGATTTCAAGTATCTCGTCTCCAACCTGTAAACCCGCCTTATTTGAGAGTGAAGATTCATCAAATTCGGCAACCACAGTTGTAGGTAATAATGCCGTTTGTGAGTTTATTATACAGATCAAAATAAACCCAAGTAAAATATTCATTACAGCACCTGTGGCAAGTATCAACAATCTGCTTATATACGGTTTTTTATTGAATGAATTAACATCAGTTCCATCACCGTCTTCGCCATCCATCTGAACATATCCACCTATAGGTAACATACGCAAACAATACAGAGTAGAGTCACCCTGTTTTTTTAATATTGCAGGACCCATACCAATAGAAAATTCATTAACCTTAACTTTGCAAAGTTTTGCAACAAAAAAATGTCCCGCCTCATGCGCAAAAATCAAAAAACCAAAAACCAGTAATGTTATAAGTATATTTAGAACTGTTTGCATATTACCCCTTAATAATATTATTCACATAATCTCTTGCAATTTTATCTGCTTTAAATATGGAACTAAGTTCATTTTCATCTAAATCAAGCTTGATATTATTAATAGTTTTCTCTAAAAGAAAAGGAATATCATTGAATTTAATAATATCGTTAAGAAACAGTGCAACAGCCTGCTCATTAGCACCATTAATAAGTGTCGGATAAAGTCCACCTAATTTAGATGCTTTAACACATAAATCTAGGCAACGGAATGTCTTGCGATCAGGAAAATCAAACGTTAAATTCTTACCAAAAATTGACAGTTTATGATTGCCGCTTGATACTCGTTCAGGATATGTTAAAGCATATTTAATAGGTAAATACATCTGTGGAACACCCAACTGTGCAATAATTGAATTATCTTCAAATTCAACTGCCGAGTGAATTATACTTTCACGGTGCACAACAACTTCAATATCATCTATACTTACATTAAATAACCATTTAGCCTCAATCATCTCAAGACCTTTATTCATAAGAGTGGCACTATCTATAGTAATTTTATTACCCATTGACCAGTTTGGATGCTTTAATGCATCAACTTTTGTTACATTTTCAAGTTCAGATAATGATTTACCATAAAATGGGCCGCCGGAAGCAGTAAGAATTAATTTATTTATTTTGTTACCATTACTGCCACAAAGGCATTGAAAAATAGCGCTATGTTCAGAATCAACAGGTATTATTTCGGCACCGTATTTTTCTGCAAGTGGCATAATAATGTGTCCGGCACAAACAAGCGTCTCTTTATTTGCAAGGCCTATACGTTTTGAAGCGCGTATTGCACTTACTGTGGGAACAAGCCCGATCATACCAGACATTGCAGTAATTACAACAGATGAAAGAGAGTATTCCGCAACTGCAACATTTCCTTCTTCACCTGCTATAACATCTATATCTGTATCTTTTAATCTGTCTTTTAAAACTTGTGCAGCATCTGTATTATAAACACCAACAAGCTTAACATGAAATTCTCTTGCTTGTTTTTCCAATAAATCAATATTTGAATTAGCTGAAATTGCATTTACAGTAATATTCAAATCGCGGCAAACATCAAGAGTCTGTGTACCAATTGAACCTGTAGAACCTAAAATTGAAATTGAATTCATAATACCTATCCAATAAAACCGTTGATTGTAATTAACATATAGAAAAATGGAGATACAAAAATCAGACTATCAAGTCTATCAAGTACACCACCATGACCTGGAAGAAGATTTCCAAAATCCTTTATACCATAGCTACGCTTAATATATGAAAAAGACAAATCTCCTATCTGTCCAATTAATGAACACAAAAGCGCATATACCGAGAGAAGTATAAAATTTATTTTATAATCAACAATACTTTGATAAATTAATGCTGCTACAACTGTAAAAACAACAGTAAAAAATACACCACCTAATGAGCCTTCAATAGTTTTCTTAGGACTGATCTTAGGAATTAACTTGTGCTTACCAATACACATACCAACAAGGTACGCAAAAATGTCGGTTGCCCAAGAAAAACATACAATAACTAAAATCATATAGAAAAGCCCATTTTCTTCTACACGTCTGAGTAATATTATATTTGATAAAAAACAAGTTATAACCAAAGACACAAACATAATTACAGCCGCATCATTAAACTTAATATTATCATAATTAAGCATGGCAATAAGCATAAATACCAACATATAAATAAAAGTCAGAATAATAATCAAATAATAAGGGCTTTTGTTAATATGTTGCAATACATTAAAAGAAAACGGTACTAAAAACGCATAAGCCAATGAAGGTATTAGAAAACGTTTCTGTTTAGCATAACCGATTGCGTTAACTGCTTCATAAATGCACATCATCGAGAGAAATGAAATAAAAAGTTCAAAAATCCCGTCAAAAAATGATGCTACAGTCATACCTGCAAAAATTATAAATATAAAAAAGGATGTATATAAGCGGGTTAAAAAACTTTTGATCATATTCCGCCAAACCTCCTATTTCGTTTCTGATAATCAAAAATTGCCTGTTCAAGATGTTCCGGCTTAAAATCAGGCCAAAGTACATCAGAATACCAAAACTCTGCATATGCACATTGCCAAAGCAGAAAATTTGAAATGCGTTGTTCCCCGCTAGGTCTGATTATTAAATCAACCGACTCAAAATCTTTATAATATAGATTTTCACCAAAACTATCCACGTTGATGTCATCAAGACTTATTTCACCATTTTTATAGCTTTGGGCAATTTTTTTTGCAGCACTAACAATTTCCTGCCTACCACCATAATTAAGAGCAATATATAATGTTGTATCCGTAAATTGTCCGGTAAGCGACATTACCTTATCCATTTTATTAAGCAGTTCTGTTGGAATGCGATCTTTTTCACCAAGGAAGCGAATTCTTACTTTATGTTTCATAAAGTCATCAAGCGCTTCATCTATCATCTGATCAAGAAGACCCATAATTCTGTTTACTTCTTCTTCGGGTCGTTTCCAGTTTTCAGTCGAAAAAGCATATACAGTTAGATTTTTAAGACCCATATCTTTAGCATAGAACACAATTTCCTTAAAAACCTTAACACCAACTGCATGACCGGCAGTACGTGGCAAAGCGCGTTTTTTTGCCCATCTACCGTTTCCGTCCATTATGATACCGACATGATTTGGTAAACAAGTTCTGTCAGCAAGTTTATTTTTTTTATTAAGAACAGGCATTAATATAGTGACTCCTTATACAGCCATAATTTCTTTTTCTTTATCTGAAATAACAACATCAATTTCTTTTATAAAACTATCTGTCATTTTCTGAATATCGGATTCTGCTGCTTTAAGGTCATCCTCAGTAATTTCGTGATTTTTTTCCATTTTTTTATGCTTATCGATAAAATCACGTCTGATATTTCTTATAGCTACCTTTGAATCTTCACCAATTTTTTTGGCTTCTTTAACAAGTTCTTTTCTGCGTTCCTCAGTAGGCTGAGGGAAAAGAAGTCGGATAACCTTACCATCATTAGCAGGATTGATACCTATATCAGATGCTAAAATAGCCTTTTCAATTTCTTTGATAAGTGTTGCATCCCAAGGCTGAATTACAAGCATTCTGGGTTCAGGAACACTTACTGCAGCAACCTCACTAATTTTTGACATAGTGCCGTAATACTCAACTCTAAGCTTATCAAGAACAGCAGGATTTGCACGGCCTGCTCTGAGTGTATGAAGTTGCTCATTAAGCGCTTTCACCGCTTTGTTCATTTTTTCATTGATTTCAGGATACTTATTAGACATTAGTATTTCCTCCTTTGTGTACTATTGTTCCTATTTTTTCGCCCTTAAGAGCGCGAATGATGTTGTCGGGATCTGATAAATCAAAAACAAGAATCGGTATGTTATTATCGTTGCACATTGCAGCAGCCGGCATATCCATAACCTTAAGTTCATCT
>JAZUOQ010000040.1:0-3658 GCA_045604775.1 Eubacteriales bacterium | reverse complement strand
AAATACAGCACCCTTGATCCGATAAATAAGGCCGCTATTGACGCTCTTCTTGCAAAAAAGCGTGGTGGGAAAATAAACAGCTCATTGTAGGGCTTAAACGCCTGAATAACAGAATAGATAAGGGGTAATGCCATAAATGCGCCGTATAGCAAAAGCATAATATAAGTTGTAATGTCGCCTGCTATTGCCACTTTATTTCTTCTAAGTTTTGACATTTACTTTAATCTCCTTTCTATTAATCATGCGAAATACGGTCAAGAAGCTTGTTTACAACACCTTTAATGGTAAGCATTATTGCAAACAGAACAACCGCAAGCGCGGAAGCATAACCAAGTTCGAAACGCGTGTGACCGAAGTCGGAAATATGAAGAACAATGGTATGTGCCGCGTAGTCAATTGACGGGAAACCAACAAGAGCAGATGAGATGCCGCCGACAGAAAATGCGGAGGAAATCTGCATAACGGCACCAAACATAAGCGAACCACCCATCTGGGGAAGAATGATGTAGATAAGTTCCTGGAATCTGTTTCTTATACCATCGATAGCACCTGCTTCAACAAGTGAAGGGTCAAGGTTCTGAAGACCTGCTACGAAAGCAAGGAAGCCGGTACCCAAGCTACACCACAACTGAACAAATATTACAATGTTCAGCATATAGTCGGTATTGGTAAGCCACTGTATAGGCTCATCAAGAATACCAAACTGCATTAGTGTTGAATTAAGAAGACCATACATATCACCACTGAATATGTATTGCCAAATAAAATAGATATTAGCAAGTGTAGGTGCATAGAAGATAACTGTAAATGTAGCTCTTGCAATAGGTGGCAGGTCATTAATAAACCATGCAAACACAAAGCACAAAAGATACGATACAGGACCTGTAATAACAGCAAACTGGAATGTGTTCTTAAGAGCTATAAGAAATACTTCATCCTCAAGAAACATTCTTACGTAGTTATCCCAACCAATAAATACCGGTGAATTCAAAATATCATATCTTGTAAATGATAGCACCATTGACGAAAGAACCGGTAGGATTGTAAAGAGGAGGAAAAAGATCAAAAACGGAGCGATAAGGAAATAATTTACCTTATTTGCTTTCATATTGTTCCATGTAAGATGTGCTTTTTCTCCGAAGGTAAGTCTTGACTTTTTAAGTAATTCAACTTCTCTGCTTGAAATTTTAGCCATTAATAATTCGCCTCCTCCGGTACTGACAAGTTATACTCACTACGTTTACGCCAAATTTCATCATTAATCTGGTCATTGTAATAGAAGAGCATCTCTCGCGGGTTAGTATAGTTATTTGTTACATTTCTAAATGCATTTACAATTGAACGGCTTACATAGTAACCGCCGACGAGCTCAGGAATCTCCTTAACCCATTCACGTTGTTCTTTAATAGCCGCAGCTTCTTCTGCTGTCCAGTTAAGAAGTTCAAATGCTTCAACATTAGCGGTGGTATATCTTGCAACAGGTCCGATTGCCATTTCAATTCTGTTACCGTATTCAGACATAATATCCCTGGATGTCCACCATTTAAGGAATGTCCATGCATCATTTTCTTTCTGCTCTTTTACAGCAGGGTCTTTTGAATTATTTACAACAATTGAACAAGCCGAAAGACCTACCGAACCTTCTGTTCTATTAATCTTGCCTGTTGAATCAACTGTGCCCGGAATAGGAGCCACGCCCCAAAGACCGCTGAGTTCAGGTGCAGATTCTGCAAGGTATGTAATATTAGAATAAGATTCGAATACGAGCGGCATTTCACCATTTCTGAAACGTGTATACCAGCTGTATGAGAGCGGGAAGTCATAAAGTGTATAGTAGTTGGTCCATTTAGTAAACGCATCAACCGCATACTGTTCTGTAAATTTAGTCTTTGAGCCATCAGTATAGTAAACGTCACCTTCATTCTGCATTATAAATGTAAAGAAGAGGTTTGTAGAGATTGCTGACTCAATACCGACAGACATATTGTTTTCCTGAATGATAGGAAGAATCTGGTCAAACTCATCCCAAGTGTTAGGAACTTTGAGACCAAGCTCTTCAAATACGTCTTTACGATAGAACATCATTGAGAAGTTCTGTGTTTCGGGAAGACCAAATGCTTTATGTACTGTATTACCATCTGTATCAGTTGTTTCAAGAGTGTAAGGAACAGTCGCATAATCAGTAAAGCGTTTAATAACATCTTCATAATCTTCAAATTTTGTAAGATCAACAAGTGCATTACGGAATCCGAGGTTCATAGGCTCTGAACGAGAAACGTGGAGCGCTACATCAGGACCACGTCCTGCAACTATCGCCTTTGAAAGAACACTCAGCGGAACAAGCGAAACGTTAACTGTTATACCTGTATCGGGAGTGAAGTAGTTATCAACAAGAGTCTTAAGAACTATAGCCTGGTCACGACCTGTACCAACCCATGCTGTAATTGAACGATCACCTGCATCAGAAGATCCGCCGATTGAAGTATAGTCATCAATAAACGATGATACAAAGGCCTTGATCTCATGTCCTGTTTTTTCAAAGAAGTTAGCTGTGTAATCAGGGGTTGCTGCATTAGCACCTGCAAATACAACCTTATCCAACTGTAACGGAATATCTCTGATATTGATCATCCATGAACCAAGAGAACTTATATTATCTTTAAATGTAGAAAGACGTGTAGGAATAGTATAAGGCTTCTCTATAAAGCTATCGATCTGAACCGCAAGTGTATTTAATATCTCGCTTTCACCGCCGGCATTTGTTGAAACAGCATCAACATTAGTCTTGATTTCTTTAAGAGTTGCAGAAATCTGAAGGAACATAGCCTTAAGATTATCTACGCTTTCAAAAAGTTCATAGTCACGATATGTATCAGGAGAAGTACCGGTGATCATAATGATTTTACGATATATGTAGTTAAGCTGATAAACAGCATCCTCAACATCACGGCTGGCTTCTGCCATCTCACCGATTACCGCTTCAAACGAAAGTGTATGTGTACCTGCTTCAAGATAAACTTTGTACGGTTCAAACTCACCGTTTTCGTTTTCTCTTCCTGCTACGGTGTACTGATAACCGTTACCATAGTCAAACTCAAGTCTTGATGCCTCTTCAAAAGGTACTGCACCATCAATGAACATTTTTCTGTATATAGTAGCACCGCGCATAAAGGATTGTCTATATCTGAAAGAAATCTCATAGTAACCGGATTCTTTAACATCTATAGAATAATTCACTCTGCCAAGGCTCTCATTCCAGTTAGAACCACCAAAAGTATTAAGAACTGTTTTACTTACACTATAGGGTGTAACCTTGGGATCACTTCTGTCATAAGCGTTCTGAAGAATAGAATCGGACTTATCAACATAATCCTCTGCTTCAAGTTCAAAATACTCCGAAGCATCTGCGACACCTTCAGCATCGTATTTAGCTTTATAATCATCATATGAAATCAGCTCGCCATCGTTATGAAGTCTGATTTCAGAAATAGCATAAGTACCAAATACCGATTTAATCTTAAGTTCATGTGTACCTGCTGTGAGATAGTACATAAGCGGTTCATTGTAGTTACCACTCGGCTCATAGAAATCAGCTGTGAGCCACTTAGTTGAAATAACCTGTTTGGGCAAAAGCTCATTCCCTACCGCATCGTACTGC
>JAZUOQ010000039.1:0-4783 GCA_045604775.1 Eubacteriales bacterium | reverse complement strand
ATTCGCGATTAATGATAAAAAAATTAAACTATTTTATACTCCGCATGGATATGCATTTTTAAAACAGGATGATTCCAAGTTAAAAAGAGCAATATATAGATTTATAGAAAAAGTTGCAGCTGTAGTAAAAAGAAATTGTACAACAATTGCATGCTCTTATGGAGAATATAAAGAAGGATTAAAATTGTACAAGAACTGTTGCTATGTTAGTAATGGCATAGATATGGAGGAAATTGATAAATTACAGCTAAATGAGAAATTGCAAGAGAATAAAAACTTTAAAATTTGTTCAGTAGGAAGAATTGATACTCAAAAGAATCCGCCACTGTTTAATAGTATAGCAGATCGGCATCACCGACTGTACGAATAATTTTGTTTTCAATATCCGCCTTACCGCCATACAGATCAACAATTCCAGTGTCCGAATTATATGCCATTGCGTTTACAGTAAAATCTCGGCGCGATAGATCGGCTTTTATATCTGTGACAAAACTCACAAAATCCGGACGACGATTATCGGTATACTTACCATCGGTACGAAAAGTTGTTATCTCATATGGCTTGCCGTCAACAACAGCCGTAACAGTACCATGCTTAAGCCCTGTTTCAATATAATGAATACCGCCCTTAGACAGTATTTGCTCAGTAATTGCAGGCAGTGTAGGGACGGCAATATCGTAATCTGAAACCTGTCGGTGCATTATACTGTCACGAACACAACCGCCAACTGTATAAGCAGTATAACCATGCAGTTTAAAAAGCTGTATTATTTTTTTTGCGCCGTTATCTGTCATCATATTTCAGGACGAAACAGAAATGCGCGTGTTTTTTCACTTTGAGGATTGTCAAACACCTGTTCAGGTGTACCCATTTCCTCAATCACACCGTCTGCCATAAATATTATTTTATCCGAAACATTTCTTGCAAAGTTCATTTCGTGAGTTACAACGATCATTGTACGGCCGTCATCTTTAAGTGCCTTTATCGCCTTTAGAACTTCACCGGTCAGTACCGGATCAAGAGCAGAGGTAGGCTCATCAAAGCAAAGTATCTCAGGATCAAGAGCCAGCGCACGTGCTATCGCAACCCGCTGTTGCTGACCACCGGACAATTCACATGGATAATTTGATATTTTATCCGAAAGGCCAACCATTTCAAGCAATTCTTTTGCACGCTTTTCGATTTCTTCCGGTGTCCCTTTTTTTAGCAAAGTAGGAGCAAGAGTTACGTTTTGTAATGCATTATACTGAGGAAACAGATTAAATGACTGAAATACAAGACCAAAATGGAGTCGGTTCTCACGTATTTGCTTCTCATTAATTTCCGTACCGTCATACAGTACCTTATCACCGACAATTATCTGTCCTTTTTCTGCAAATTCAAGAAAGTTTATACAGCGTAACAAAGTGGTTTTGCCGCCGCCGGATGAACCGATTATCGATAATACCTCTCCTTTTTCAAGGTTGAAGCTGACACCTTTTAAAACATCAGTCTTACCAAAGCTTTTATAAATATTTTTTACTTCTAACAGTGACATTTCAACTCTCCTCAGCTTCTGAAATAATCAAGTTTCTTTTCAAGCTTGCCCAAAACTATGGTAAGCAAACCAACAAACAGCAAATAAAATGCGCCTGTATAGAAAAGAGGCCAAATAAGAGCCTTTGTAGCGGCAAGTTCTTTCGCCTGCTTTATTATCTCGCACACGGTTATACAGTTTGCAAGCGCTGTATCCTTAATAAGAGTTATTATCTCATTTGACATAGGCGGCACTATTCGTTTTATAACCTGTTTTAAAATCACTTTTTTAAATATCTGTGATTTAGTCATACCAAGAACATAACCTGCTTCATACTGACCAATAGATATGCTTTCAATACCGCCGCGGTATATCTCGGAAAAATAGCAGGCATAGTTTATAATAAACGCTATCAAAACCGCTAAAAGTCTGCCGGCATCCTGTACACCGTAGTTTATGTAAAAAAACTTGTCTACATGTGAAAACATCGGATATTCGAAGACAAGGCCGGGCACGTAATAGATTATAAAAATCTGTAACATAAGCGGTATGCCGCGGACTATCCACACAAATGTCTTCGAGAGTGATTTGAGAGGTTTGAATTTACTCATCGAACAAAATGCTATAGGTAAACCCAGCGGTGCACCTATCAACAAAGTTACTGCGAAAATGATCAATGATATTTCAAAACCTTTAAGTAAATATAGTGTAACATCTAAAAAAGACATATTTTTCCCCTAAATATTTTTTATATAACAAACATAAGGCTGGCATATAAGCCAGCCTGATATTTTTGGATTATATTACTTCTGGTCAGAATAATCAGTGATGGTTGTAGAAGCAACATCATACTTTTCTGCAAGTTGTGCGATGTAGCCTTCTTGAGCTAGTTTATCAAGCTGCTCATTTACTTTATCTGTAAGATCACTGCCTTTTCTAAAGCCAATTGCGTAATATTCAACATCACTTGAAAGTGTGTCAACTATCTGAAGATCAGCATAATCGCCCTTACCAACATATGCCTTAGCAAGCTGAGCATCAACTACTGCAAAATCTGCAGAGCCGGCATTAACCTCTAAAAGAGCATCTGTCTGCACAATAACACCCTTAAAGTTCACACCTTCAAAACCATTTGCATATGTATCACCTGCAGAACCGCTTTCAGCAGCACCTGTCTTACCGTTTAAATCTTCAGCAGTAGCAACCTCAGTACCTTTTTTAACTACGATTACCTGACGGTTTTCCATATAATTGAATGAAAAATCAACCTTATCTGCTCTTAAAATGCCGTCATCATCTGCAGTGTTTGCAGTAAAGCCGTTCCAAATACAGTCGATAGACTGTGAATCAAGCTCAGTGTATTTAGCACTCCACTCAATCTCCTTGAAAATAACCTCATAGCCCAGATTACCAAAAACTTTTTCTGCCAGTTCAGTATCAAAACCTACAAGTTCACCACTTGCTTCATCAATATAATTAAGCGGTTCAACAATAGTATAACCCACAGTTATAGTGTTCTGTGTTCCATTGCAGCCGACCAGACAAAGCATCATTACCAGTGTCATTAAAATCAATGCTATTCTTTTCATTTTTAAATTCTCCTATGTTTTATTGCGCTTTATCGTTGTAAAGCGTTATCATAATACCACGTTAATTTGATTTTTGCAATACATTTTTCAAAAAAATATAAAATAGTTTTATTACAACTAAAAAACACGCAAAATCATATGCGTGTTTTTTATACTTTTTATTTTATTTTAATGCAAAAGCAATCTTTTAATGCGCATTTTTATTAAAAATTAACTAATCTCGCCTTTTATCATTGAATCTACCAGCGTGCACGCGCGTTCTATGTAAAGTCCTGTTGCTTCTGCTTTCTTTTCAGTATAACCGTCAGCATTAGGTGTCAAGTTTTTATCACTGCGATAAAGAACAAACGGAACAGGATCAGATACATGTGTCATAAGTTCAATTGGAGTTGGGTGATCAGGAAGCAAAAGAATTGTAAACGGCTCACCGCGCTTTTGCATTTCGGGAATTATATAACCAAGAATTTCACGGTCAATAAGTTCAATAGATTCCACTTTATGTTTTATATCTGCGTGGTGTCCGCACTCATCAGCAGCTTCTACGTGAATATAGATATAATCACAACCATTATCAAGACACTCAACAGCAGCACGTGCCTTGCCGGAAAAATTAGTATCCCAGTTGCCTGTAGCACCCGAAACCTCAATATTTTTATGACCTGCACAGATACCAATACCCTTAATCAGATCAACAGCAGAAATCACACCGCCTTTAATACCGTATTTTTCTTCAAACGAAGTTACTGCCGGTTTTGTACCCTCGCCCCAAAACCAGCAAGATGTAGCAGGATTTTTACCTTCTGCAATACGTTTTTTATTAATTGGATGGTCACGAAGAAGCTCACGAGATTTTACCATCATATTATATAATAGTTTTGAATTTTCACCGATGGGAAGATGGTCTTTTATCGGTTTCTTTGAAATATCGTGCGGCGGGGTCATAATACCGCCTGTCTTAGCTCCTTTTAACACAAGACAGTGACGATAACTTACGCCGGGATAAAGATTTATATTTTCTGTCTTAAAATATTCATTTAAATAGTTAATGAGTTCTCTTGATTCCTCTGTGGTAATTTCACCTGCTGAGTAGTCCACCATTGTAGCGTCATCATAATTTTCAGTATCAGACAGTGTAACAAGATTACAGCGAAATGTCACATCGGTAGGTTCAAGGTCTATACCTATACTGACAGCCTCAAGCGGTGAACGGCCTGTGTAGTACTCTTTAGGGTCGTATCCCATAACTGATAGATTTGCAACATCCGAACCCGGTGACATACCGTCCGGAACAGTCTTAACTGTACCAACGCAACCGTTTTTTGCAAGAAAGTCCATATTAGGTGTATTCGCAACCTCAAGAGGTGTTTTACCGTCAAGCTCCGGTACAGCATAATCTGCCATACCATCACCAAGCATTACAATATATTTCATTATTTAGTTACCTCAACTGCTTTTTCAATTACAAAATCCATTACCCTGTTTATGAGTAGACTTAAATAAAACTGATCTTCTTCAATTGCTTCAAGAAACTCTTCTGTTGTAGCATATCCGTTAGTTTTCGTATATGATTCGAGTTCAGCTTGATACTCTTCTTCTGTGAAATCAAGATTCTGTTCACGTGCGATAGCAACAATTGTCATATACTCGCCCACAGCGGCTTTTGCCTGTTCGGTAAGAT
>JAZUOQ010000038.1:0-6517 GCA_045604775.1 Eubacteriales bacterium | reverse complement strand
CGATAAACTTACGGTTAAGAAGAACTGCTACAAACAAGCTGAATACAAGAATAATCGGAACGTTTACAGCAAGAGCACCGAAAGTTGAGGAAAGGTTCTGCAGGAAATCTGCATTTCTCGTAAAGATTTTAATATAGTTTTCAAAATTGTTCCAAGTAGTCGCATAGTTCTCAAATATTTTAATTTCAGAAAGAGAAAATTGGATGGACTTAATTGCAGGAACAAAGAAGAACATAAGGAAACCGATGAACCAAGGGAGGACAAACATAAAGCCGACAAATCCCTGTTTCTTCTCATAAGAAATACCACGACGAGCTTTCTTAGGTTTTGCAGTTTGGATAGAGGTGCTTTTTGCAACTTTTACTTTTTCAGTCTTAACTTTTACTGGCTTTTCCTTAGGTAGTTTTATCTTTTTGGTTTCTTCAGCCATTATTTGTCACCTCCTACTACTGTATATGATCTGGCAGCGATCTTTACACCGTTAACGGTTACTTCAGCATCACTGTAGTTCACATACACTTTTGCACCGTTTTCATAAGTTGTTATTCTTACATCATCATTATAAATCTCATGGTTTGAGATCGATGAAGTGCCGACAGCATCGTAAATTACCTTCATTCTACCATAGGTTTCTGTCATAATTGATGAGTAATCGTCATAACTACAAGCATAATAATCTTTATAGTTAGTATCTAACAGGTCAGTTGATTCAGAATCCATAAGCTGATAGAAAACGCTGACACCTGCTTCTGCACACTTAAGTTCAAGTTCTGTTACCTCTGATGAGAGATTAAAAGCGCTTGAAGCCATATTGACATAACCACGGAGAACAATCTGATAAAACGGAACTGATGTCTGTGAGAAGATAAGATCGCTTGAGTAAACAGGTGTATCAACAATATTGTTTACGCTACCAAGTACATAGGAGTTACCTACTTCTGTACTTACGATACCGTCTGTTTTTTCGCTTACTGTTGAGAAGAGTTGTTGCATATATTCAGCTGATACATCTCTGGTTACAACGATGTTTTTATTATAAGCAGCATAGGGATCAGTACCTGCTGTTTTGAATGAGAAGTTCTTAACACCGGCTTCAAGTGCGTTATCGACAAAATTATTCGCAAAATCTACCATATACTTAGGATGTATAAGGTGATAGTAACTACCTGTCATAACAGTTCTGTTAAGAGCTTTTGAGAAAGGATACACAGTTACAGGTGTGCTTGAAAGTGAGAACGCTGTGTGTTTGAACTTTTTAACAGTTGATGAACCGGAGTAATATGTCTGAACATCATTATCAAAAACAATATTCACGCCATTTTCCTCAGCATAAGCAATAAGTTCTTTTGCTTCGGTTACGGTACCAAACTTAGACTCGGTTTTAAATTTAGTAACAATAGATGATTCAAGACCACCTGAACTCCATCCGGAAAGTGTTATAGTTGCATTTGATATATTGTTTTCTTTAAGTTCATCTATAATATCTTTTACTTCTTGAACAGTA
Organism: Eubacteriales bacterium; assembly: GCA_045604775.1. Taxonomy (GTDB): domain Bacteria; phylum Bacillota; class Clostridia; order Oscillospirales; family QAKW01; genus RGIG9041. The sequence continues at coordinate 5,013 of JAZUOQ010000038.1, read as the reverse complement.
GTAAGTTCTTTAACACCTGTATAAGGTATACCAAGGAAATGCATAGGTGCCTTAACTGCACAGAAAAGATCTATATTAAGTGCATTTACAAAACTGCTGTCAGTATCAAGCTTAGTCAAGTTCTGCTCGGATTTAAGATATTCTCTATATTTTTCTGCCATGCCTACATATGTAGATTTTTCAGCAGCAAGAGGATAAACACGAAGACTTAAATTACCACTATGTACATCACTGTAATACACGCCTGCACCGGTAGAACCTGTAGCGTTTTTACGTGTCTGCGTATCTCTAATGATCATATGAGCACTAATGTTATTGTAAGAGTTAGTGATACGGCTTACACTTGCTTTGATAGCAGATGTGCCGTCACCATCGGTGATTACAGCAAGATAGCCTGCACCGTTTTTGTACATACCATATACAGGAAGACTGATAGTCTCATTAAGATCAATATATGTTGCGCTGTTTGATGATGCGGTAAGGTCACGGTTATATATATAACCTGTATAAGCCGTGAGATTTTTAACGGTTTTATTAAACTCCATAAGTGAGCCTGAACCGTCGGGTATAAGTGCATAACCCGTATCAGCGAGACCTGCTGCACCAAGGAATGGGAGTAGCGTTATCTGAGTAATTCTTGCATCCGAATTTTCCTCTATATCATCAATAAGAACCCGAACATCAAGATAGTCATCTTTAAGTTCATAACATACAGGAATAGAGAAGTTTCTTGTCGCACCATTAAATACGTAAGTGAAAATCTGCTTATCACCATCATGCTCAGAAACTATATGAGCTTCTGTAGATGCAATAGTAAGAATATCATAACTTGCGTTTAGATATGTTACAACAAGCTGTGATTGAAGTTGCTCCCTATTAGAAGCCTGAGCAATCATATCATTTTCCCAGTCAAGTGGGTTAGAATACCAGATCGCATTGGTTTTTTTATTGAGAAGAGCAAAAAAACCTGTGATATCGTTTACATAAAATGCAAGGTTTTCATTTTCTGAAGCGAGAGTAAAAGAAGCAAGATCCTCGAGTTTGCCGGTTGTCCCGTCACCTGTAACGCCTGCGACAGTTTCGACATTGGTTTCTTCGCCTTCTTGAGTATCTTCAGTTTTTGTAGAATCCTCAACACCTTCAGCAACCTCTGCTTCAGCAGTTTCAGATGCAGTAGCTACATCTTCAACTGCGTAGGTAAATACAGATAGCATTGAAAGAAGCATGCACACTGTAAGCAAAACACTAAGTAATTTTTTCATTAATGGCATCTCCTTTCTATCTCATTATAATTTCTGTCGCAATTGTTGCGAAGAAAATGTAAAGTTGCTGACAAAGAACTATGAACAGGAACAGAATGAAGAAAATTATCATCATACCGATAACTGTTGCAATTGCATTAAATATAGTCTTTGTCAAAGTGTAGTTATGTATTGTTTTTAGCGCAAACAGAAGCAAACTTATAAACCATAAGTTAAAGCAAAGTACGATCATATCTACAAAGACATATTCGTCGGCAGTTAAGATATTTGATGTTATTACCTCAACAAAACGGATTACTACAAGCGGGATAAGACAGTAACACGTTGAGATATAGATATCAATAAGTCTGCCCTCACCATCAAGTAATGTACAGAGAGCCCAGTTGGCAACTACAAACAAAAGAACTAAAAACAGAGAACGAGCAAGGACCATAACAATATTAAAGTCCTCTATACGATCAGTTTTAAATATAAAACCTCTGCCTACATCAAGTATAATTTCTGCAATTGTGAAGAGCAAAAGAATTATGCTGGCTGATATAACTGAGCCATTTTTCTTTTCCTTAAGTGCTTCAATTGTATCAATGGGGTGACTTACTATATTTAAGGGATTAATCGTGCCCTTTAAACCAAAAGATTTATCCATTTATAGCACCTCCATTATCTTTTTTTATTTTTGCAATAATACTTTTTCCAAATATTTTCCATAGGAATAAGAGAATTACAAGAATAACGAGTAAAGTAGCCATTAGACCAAAGTTATCTCTAATACGCTCTTTTCTGTAAAGTTCATAGGAACGTGAATAGTTTTCACGGTCATTAGCAAGTCTAAACTCATTCATTGCCTTGTCATATTCGCCGTTCATATAGTAAACCTTACCGATACCTACATGAGCAATGTCGGAGTTTGCGTTATAAAGAAGAACTTCTTTCCACAGCGGATATGCATCATCATAAAGACCCTGATTATAGAGAACAACCGCATCGTGAAGCGATTTACCATAATCTGAAAGATCATACACAATGATTGAGCACAGTGTTTGGTCAACAACAAGTGTTTTTGAACCAAGCTTTGTCATAGCTGAAGCCTGTTCCATTGTACCTATCTGCTGTCCCTCTCCACCATATACAAAAATGAGATTGCCTTCTGCATCATACTCAAATATTTTTGAAAGCTTTCTGTCAAGAATGGAAAAGAAGCCGTCATCATCAACTACAATGTCAACAAAGTTGTTATCATTGTCCTTACCTACTACCTGAAGGTCACCATAGTTTTGAGAAAGAGTATCAGAAATTTTCTTAGTACTCTTAGTTGTGGGACTTAAAACATTTGCACCGGTAAAGTTAAGTTTTGATACCTCATCAACTGATGACTCACTTGCGATAACAGTAGAGAAGATAAAACCGTTTTCATCGATATCAATGTTTTCAAACTCAGTAGGAACATATGTTACAAAGATATTATCAACATCTGCACCGCCAAATGCACGGTAAATTTTTCTCCAGTAAATTTCAAGATAGTCACCTATAGAAAGCTGTACTCTAGGTGCACCAAAGAAACGAACGAAATTACCAGCGACATCAAATTCAAGTATACCGTCAAGACAACCTTTGGAAATTACATAGGCTGCGCCATTGATACCAATTACAATTTTATATGGCTGATAAGTATATGCCTCGTCAAATACATCATCACCGGGAGCTTCATACTTCATTATGATCTTACCTTCTTTGGTAAGTTTAAGTACTGCGCCATTATCGGTATCACATACGTAAATGTATCCGTCTTTATCGACTGTGACACCACCCGGATTTTTAAGTTCATAAGAAGAACCATCAATATCTGTAAGTGTTTTGAATTCTTTAATAAGTTTGAAGTTTTCATCAAAGATACAAAGTCTTCCTCTTGCATTTACACCGCCAAGGTCCAACATATAGATCTCATTAGTATCACTTACATATATATCATTTGGGTTATGTATTTCACTGATACCAAGATCTTCAGCAAGATAGATGGCTTCGGGTACATAACCTGAAGGGCTTCCGACTGTTTCACCGTAAAAGTCATAGTTATATGTATTATAAGGTACATATGCAAACACGGGAACAGCCATTGAAGCAATAATTGCAAGAGTAAGGATCGAAATAATAATTTTCTTTAAATCTGTTTTCATTATATATCCCCTCCTAACCCTTAATACCGGCATGTGCCATTGTTTTAACAGTACTGCTCTGTGCGAAAATAAAGAATATGATCGGCGGTATAAGCATTAGTACTGAAGCTGCGTATGCCTCACCGGCACGAGCAACTGAACCTGTTGCTGTGATCTGGCTGAGTGCTGCCGGAAGTGTTTTTATTGTTTCTGTATATATATATGAAGAAGAAGTTGCATTCCAGTTACGCTGGAAAGCGAAAATTGCAAGTGTCAGCCATGATGGTTTTACGGCAGGCATTGCGATTTTCCAGAGTATACGCCACTCGGAAGCGCCGTCGATACGTGCTGCTTCAATCATAGCATCCGGAATTTCAGCCATATTCTGTTTCAAAAGGAAGGTACCCATTGAAACTGCGATTTCAGGAAGCCAATATGCAAAATATGTATCGATTATGCCAAGAGTGGACATTACAAGATAAACAGGTATTTCTGTAACACCGCCCGAGAAAAGAAGTGACCAAACAACTATGTTGAAGATAAGCTTTTTACCGGGGAATTTGTTTTTAGCAAGCGGATACGCACACATTGCAGCAGCAATGATGTGGAGAACTGTACCGATTACTGTGTTCATTACAGTATTGAATACATATCTTGAGAAAGGTACCCATGTTGATGACGTTAAGTCAAACAACTGTGTGAAGTTTGCAATTGTCGGATCGTTTGCAAAGAAACGAGGCGGGAAAATAAACAACTCATTATAGGGCTTGAATGCCTGAATAACAGAATAGATCAGGGGTAATGCCATGAATGCACCATAAAGCAAAAGCATTATGTATGTAGTTATGTCGCCTGCAATCGCAACTTTATTACGTCTTAATTTTGACATTTTACATTACTCTCCTTTCTATTATTCATGAGATATACGGACAAGCAATGCGTTGACGATTGCTTTAACGCCAAGCATCATCGCAAAGAGTACAACCGATAGCGCACACGCATAACCAAGCTCAAATCGTGTATGACCGAAGTCGGATATGTGAAGAACAATTGTATGCGCAGCATAGTCGACCGACGGGAAACCAACGAGTGCTGATGAAATACCGCCAACAGAGAAAGCAGAAGAAATCTGCATAACCGCACCAAACATCAATGAACCACCCATCTGGGGAAGAATGATGTAGATAAGTTCCTGGAATCTGTTTTTGATACCGTCAATAGCACCAGCCTCAACAAGTGAGGGGTCAAGGTTCTGAAGACCTGCAACGAATGCGAGGAAGCCTGTACCGAGTGAACACCAAAGCTGAACAAAGATAACAATGTCAAGCATGTAGTCGGTATTAGTCAACCACTGTATCGGCTCATTTATAAGACCGAACTGAAGCATTGTTGAGTTGAGAAGTCCGTACATATCTCCCGAGAAGATGAACTGCCAGATAAAGTAGATATTGGCAAGTGTCGGTGCATAGAAAATAACTGTAAACGTAGCTCTCGCGATAGGCGGAAGCTCATTTATAAACCATGCAAACACAAAGCAAAGGAAATATGAAACAGGACCTGTAATAATAGCAAACTGTACTGTATTTTTAAGAGCGATG
>JAZUOQ010000037.1:0-1742 GCA_045604775.1 Eubacteriales bacterium | reverse complement strand
AATACCGATAAAACTGCATAAATCATTTTGCGTTTTTATCTCCTCTCTCACGTATAACAAACCGTACAGGTGTGCCTTCTAAACCAAAGGTTGAACGTATCTGGTTTTCAAGATAACGTTGATATGAAAAATGAAACAATTCTGCATTATTACAAAAACAAACAAACGTAGGTGGACAGGTTGATGCTTGTGTCATATAGTATATTTTAAGTCGCTTACCCTTATCTGAAGGTGGTTGTACTCGCGCGGTAGCATCCGCAAGAATATCGTTAAGCTTACCCGTTGAAATTCGCATTGTATTTTGTGTGCGAACATAATTGATTAGTTCAAATAGTCTATCGAGTCGTTGACCTGTTTTGGCTGAAATAAATATTATGGCCGCGTATGGCATAAATGCAAAATCAACCATCAGCTTCTTTCGGTAATTATCCATAGTATGTCCATCTTTATCAACAATATCCCATTTATTTACAGCAATAATACACGCTTTACCCTCTTCAAGCGCTAAACCTGCTACCTTAGAATCTTGTTCGGTAAAACCATCGGTACCGTCAATCATAATAACACATACGTCAGAACGCTCGATTGCCATTTTGGCGCGGATTACACTATATTTTTCAATTTTATCTTCTACACGACTGTTACGACGTAAACCCGCAGTATCTATAAAATTAAACCTGCCGAACTTGTTTTCAACAAGCGAATCAATTGCATCGCGTGTGGTACCTGCTATATCAGAATCAATAACGCGATCCTCACCCGCTATTTTGTTAACAAGCGAGCTTTTACCGGCATTAGGTTTCCCAATTATAGCTACGTTTATAACGTCATCATGTTCAGTGTCATCAGTTTCCGGTAAAAAGTCATAAGCAGCGTCAAGCAAGTCGCCTGTACCGTGGCCATGAACCGACGAAACAGGAATTGGGTCACCCAGTCCCAAATTATAAAACTCATAAAATTCGGGAGGCACGTCACCTATTTTATGACATTTATTAAGGCACAAAACAATTGGCTTACCGCTTTTAAGCAGCATTGAAGCAATCTCACTGTCGGTTGCAGTAACGCCTGTTTGCATATCACAAACCATCACAATTACGTTTGCGGTATCAATCGCAAGTTGCGCTTGTGAACGCATACCGGACAAGATAATATCATTTGTTTTAGGTTCAATACCGCCTGTATCAACAAGCATAACCTTTTTTCCACGCCATTCGGTATCACCGTATATACGGTCACGAGTAACACCCGGTGTATCGTCAACTATTGACAATCTTTTACCGATAAGTTTATTAAAAAGTGTAGATTTACCAACGTTTGGTCTACCTACAACAGCAATAATTGGCTTAGCCATATCGGATTACCTCACTTTAATTTAAAATTGCATCTACTAATGCATAACCGTCATTACTAACCGGAATAATTTTGACATTTAATTTTTGTGAGAGTTCTTCAACAGTTACACTGTCAAGAAACATATCACCTTCAGCACGTAACATACTAAGCGGTATAAGTAAAACGTCACCTAATTTTTTATCTTTTAATTGATTATAAATATCGGTCGCGGTTACAAGGCCAGCTACTGTGATTTTTTCACCAAAGAAGTCATTTTCAATAGAAAAAACATCACATTTAAGTCCTTTTAGCCTTTGCTCGCATAAATTGGCAACCTCACATAATAAGGGATATGCAGCAACACCTGTTGCAATTGAAACGTGACGATTTTCATTTTTAAATTCTATATT
>JAZUOQ010000036.1:0-1845 GCA_045604775.1 Eubacteriales bacterium | reverse complement strand
TCCATAAACGCACCCGGATCACCTTCGTCTGCATTACAGATAAGGTATTTAGGTGTTGACTCAGACTGGCGTGCGGCATTCCACTTAAACCAAGTGGGAAAACCTGCACCGCCCCTGCCGGCAAGACCTGAAGTTTTAATTTCTTCAATTACAGCCTCAGGGGTCATTGTGAGTACTTTTTTAAGTGCGGTATAACCACCGGCATTTATATAATCGTTTATATCAGTCGGGTCAATAACACCACAGTTTCGAAGTGCAATACGTGTTTGCTTTGTAAGAAAAGCATTATCATCGTCACTTATTATAAGGTCGGAAATTTCCGATAAATCACACTTTTTAACAGCTGAAGCAATACGCTGTGCATCTTGTTCTTTAACACGAACAAGACGTGCTACACTATCTCCGTCATAAATATCAACGATAGGCTCTAAAAAGCACATACCTATACAGCCTGTCACAGAAGGAGTTATACCGTTTGAAACAAGTGCTTCAAAAACTTTATGTGCACCTGCGGCAATACCGCAACTGCCCTCACCTACTACTACCCGCATTTACTTGTCCTCCTTTGCGTAAAGACTGTCAATTACCGCAACGGCACTCTCCGGTGTAAGCGAGCCGTAGGTTTCGCCATTTATCATCATAACAGGTGACAGACTGCAACAACCAAGACACGCAACATTTTTAAGTGAGAACATACCGTCAGATGTAGTATCACCATCTTTGATGCCAAGCCGCTCACAAATAGCTGCCTCAATACGCTCAGAGCCGTTTACATGACATGCAGTGCCCTGACATAGCATTATAAGATATTTACCGACAGGTTTTAAGCGAAACTGAGTGTAAAATGTAGCAACACCCATAACTTCGGCAGGTGTTGTACCCATTCTGTCCGCTATATGATATATTACATCAACAGGCAAATATCCGTAGATATCCTGTGCTTTTTGTAAAACTGTTATAAGACTGCCCTTGACCTTTGAATACTTTGAAAGCGTTTCTTCCAAAAGTGAAAGGTCATGTGATTTGTGATTACACATATCGTTCTCCCCTTTTTATACTTATCATTAGATTTTACATCAATAAAAAAACATTGTCAAGATATGTCACCACAGATGGAAACATTTTATAGTAACAAATTTATACAATGTTACTACGATATTAATTTTTTTGAAAACATATAATAAAAGTGTTGATTTTTGAATTCTACAGTGGTAAAATAATCACATAATTTTTCACTGCGTACATTTGTCCACTGTACAAGGACAAATGTTAGTGTTGGTATGGAGGAACTAAAATGAGTTTAAAAAATGAATATCTTAAGGGATTAATGGATCGTGTTGTTGCAAGAAATGCAGGCGAGCCGGAATTTCATCAGGCTGTACTTGAAGTGCTTGAATCACTTGAGCCTGTTCTTGAGCAAAGACCTGAGTACATAGACCTTGGAATAATGGAGCGTATTGTTGAGCCTGAAAGAATTATCAAATTCAGAGTACCGTGGATAGATGATAACGGCAAGGTACAGGTAAACCGCGGTTTCCGTGTTCAGTTCAATTCAGCTATCGGTCCCTACAAGGGTGGCATCCGTTTTGCACCCAATGTTTATGAAGGAATAATCAAATTCCTTGGTTTTGAGCAGACATTTAAAAATTCACTTACAGGTCTTCCTATGGGCGGCGGAAAAGGCGGTTCCGACTTTGATCCCAGAGGTAAGAGTGATAATGAAATAATGAAGTTTTGCCAGAGCTTTATGACAGAACTTTCAAAGTATATCGGTGCTGATACTGACGTGCCTGCAGGCGACCTTGGTGTAGGTGCACGTGAAATCGGTTATATGTTCGGTCAGTA
>JAZUOQ010000035.1:0-8850 GCA_045604775.1 Eubacteriales bacterium | reverse complement strand
CACTCTCTCCGCCAATCTTTCCCCCAAAAACTGAATTGATCACTTCGACACGGAGAAATACTCAAGCTGGCCGAAGAGGCGCCCCTGCTAAGGGCGTAGGGCGGGTAACCGTCGCGAGGGTTCAAATCCCTCTTTCTCCGCCAAAAAATCCTCGTTCTTTGGAACGGGGTTTTTTTATTCAAACCCGAAGGGTTTGAGTATGTAATCAATTCTCGAAGAGAATTGTATGTAATTTGTGCGTAGCACAGTATGGCATCACCGTTAGGTGTATCTGCGCCAATGCCTTCGGGTTTGATTACATACGCAACTAAAGTTGCGATTACATTCAATGCTTTGCATTGATTCCATACCGCCTACGGCGGATTACATTCACGGCTTCGCCGTGATTGGAGGTTAATTATGAGCGAGAATCTCTTAATGAAATATTCCGAGGAGCTTGCAATCAAAGTAGAAAAGCTTTGTGAATTTCTGCCTAAAGGAAATCACTCCAATATTATTTTTCAAATTCGCAAATCGTCCTCCAGTGTTTATGCAAACATCACTGAAGCGCAATACCCTCAAAGCCTTGCAGATATGCTTTCAAAATTTAAAATTGCCCGCAAAGAATGTGTTGAAACGGAAAGTTGGCTTAAATTGATGGTTGCATCCGATATTATTGATGAGGATGTATTCAAATCCTTACGCAACCTTTGCGGTAGAATAAGAAGAATGCTTACGTCTTCTTGTATTACGATTGAAAAGAAAATAAACGGTGATATTTGAATGAAAAGTAAATTACATTGGAATCACAATCTTGCCTATAATAAATGGATCAAAAAAACTATCGGTGACAGAAGAAATATTCTTGACGTTGGCTGTGGAAACGGATATTTATCTATCTACTTAAGAAATGATAGTAACTTTGTGGTAGGAATTGATCCGTCTGATCTATCAATAAAAAATGCAACTACTCAAAATAATCACAGCAACATTAGCTTCATTCAAACAACATTTGAACGCTTTGAACCAAGTCGAAAATTTGATGCTGTTATATTCGTAGCGTCCGTTCATCATATGAATATGAGTGATGCTATTGATAAGGTAAAATCACTTTTGAACAGTAATGGCATTTTGGTAATCGTCGGACTTGCCAAACCATCAAATATGCTTGATTGGATTGTGGAGTGTGCAAGAATCATCCCCTCGGCAATAATTTCTTTTATAAAGAAAAACAAAACCTCAGAAGAATTGAATATTGATGTATCGTATGATTTACCGACAATGGATGATATTAGGAAAATCTCTAAAAATAAGTTGCAGGGATACAAAATGAGTTACGGACTTCACTACAGATATTTGCTTACATGGAAAAAGCGCTGATAAAGAGTGTGGAAAACTGAGGGTAGCGTTCTTTCTCCGCCAGAAAAACCGCCTTGTTTCTACAAGTCGGTTTTTTAGTTATATTCGACTTTTGATAATTTAAGAAGGACAGAGAAAATCTCTGTCCTTCTTAAATTATCAGCATAAATACTGTAAGTATTATAAGAAAAGCGAAATTAAAGGCGGAAAACATTTTTACGTACCGTTTTGTGCTTTTAGGGTCGTACAACACGAACATACGGAAGGTAATAAGACTTGCAAGTGAGGATATAAGCGTACCAACACCACCTATATTGACACCGAGTAACAGCTCGCGGTAGTTATCTGTGAACTGTGACAATAGTATGGCGGACGGTACATTGCTTATCACCTGGCAAGACAGCACGCTGAAGATAAGTGTGCTTTTGTCAAGCAGCATACCAAAAAACTGCTGTACCGCATCGATACGCGACATATTTCCCGAGAATATGAAGAAAAAGGTAAAGGTAAGAAGCAACGGATAATCAACACTTTTAAGTGCGCGTTTATCAATGAAAAACAACACAGAGGGGATTATAATAAGTCCTATGAGATAGGGTACACCTCTGAAAACTATTGCTATGGCAAGTATAAACAGCAGTATGTATATTATTGTTTTTAACGGTGGAAGTGTTACCTTTTCATCCTTTATGCAGAGCGGCTCGGGTTTTATAAAAATTATACAGAATATAGTTATAAGTAGTATTGCAAGGACAAACGGCGGTGCCATTATAGACATAAATTCAACATTCGGAATATTAAATTTTGTGTATATATAAAGGTTTTGCGGATTACCGAACGGAGTCAACATACCACCGAGATTCGCCGCGATGTTCTGCATTATAAATGTAAACGCCATATTTTTTTTAGTGCCTGTGCTGTCAAGTACATAATACCCGAGCGGCAGAAATGTAAGAAGTGCCATATCGTTTGCAATTAGCATAGAGCCGATAAAGGTTATGTACACAAGCGCAAGCGTGCACATACGGGTGTTTTTGAAAAGACGCACTATCTTCTGCGCGAGTATGTAAAAGAACCTTATATTTTTAAACGCGCATACAACGGCAAGTACGCAAAACAGACAGGTGAGCGTTTTAAGATCGAAATAACCAAGATACTCTTTATCGGGCAAAACTATAAGGGAGGTTATAAACGCCGCGATAAACGCTATAGTCATTTCTATATTATTCTTTAAAAATTTAGACAGCTTTTTTAAAATCATATTAATCACCCAAACGGATATTATACAACCGAAACAAGAACTATTCAAGTATAAATCATCTGAATTCCGAAGGGGATTTACCGGTCATATGTTTAAACTCCGCTGAAAAATATGAGAGTGATGAAAAACCGCACAGTTCCGTCACCCTGACCTGTAACTGTCAAGCAGTTTTTCAAATCGCTTTTTAAAAGGGTACCTGCTGACTGCATCGATCACTTCGGGTAAAAGCTTGCCCTCGATGCCGTGCTTGATCCGGATCCCATCCTCGATAACGGTAGGGTTGCCCTCACGGCTTTTAAGTCCACACATCCATTCTATAATGAAGGCAGAGGAATTGACACTGTTTTCTTTTGCAATTTTCTGTACAATATTTTAAATAATGTCAAATTTTGTTGAAAATTTCTTTAAAATAGAATATAATGGTAAAAAAGTGTTTTCAATAAAATAAAGAATTTAACATATACTATAACGAGTTGAAATAATGCTTGACATTTAAAGATGTTTGTGTTATTATATAACTCGTCTAAAAAAGGTGATGTCGGCCGTGGGCGGACATCAGATTGCCAAATACGTTTGGCAAGCAAGGCAAGTGTTGAACTTGTGCGGAAAGCTTGAAGTCAAGTTGGCTTTGGGCTTTTCTTTTTTTATTATTATCTTTTTCAAGATTTTTCTCAAAGAAAGCAACAACTTTTTGCTGTTTTTTAAAATATTGATTTAATAAAACAAATATGCTATACTGCGTTTTAGAGGTGATTTTATGGAAATTTTATTTCAAGGAGATCATATGAAAAGAATTTTACAAGTTTTCAGTCTGCTTATAATACTTGTTTTATGTCTTGGTTGTACCTCGTGTAATAAACATACAGTCGCACCGCCTGATGATTTTTTTGACTTTGAATTTACAATAAACGGTGTTACATACAGCATTCCTGAAAACATAAAATCATTTATCGATAACGGCTGGTCCTTCCCCGAAAATTTTGATAAATATGATGACATTATCAAATCGGGAGGTCTTAAGTCTACTTATTTATCACAAGGAGAAAACTGGTTTAGTATTGAAATATTCAACAGTTCTGAAGCAGAACTGGCTTTAAAAGACTGCCCGATAGGCAGACTTACCTACGATTTTTCAGGTGATTTAAAAATATGCACTGCCGGTGATTTTCTTTTAAATGACAAAACACTGGATGATGTTATTTCACAGTATGGTGAACCTTTGTCACAGGCAGATTACGGTGGTTATACAGAAATAATTTACGACAAAGATGAATCTACAGGTATCTATGACCGATATACATTCCGCTTTGATAAGGAAACAAGCGTAATAGAATATTTTGATATAATTAACTTTTATTAATCAGAGAATAAATTATGTACGAACTCATACAAGTATCAAATAACAGTTACTATATAGACTGTCCCGCAAAAATGGGACTGATCCGAATAAATGAAAACAAAGCCGTCTTAATAGACAGCGGAAGTGATAAGGATGCGGGTAAAAAAGCGCTTCGTATACTTCAGAATAATGGCTGGGATTTAATTGCTATATATAATACCCATTCACATGCTGATCATATAGGCGGTAACAAGTACCTTCAGTCGCAGACAAACTGTTGCATTTTTGCGTCAGGTATAGAATGTGACTTTACAAATCATCCTATACTTGAACCGTCAATATTATACGGCGGATATCCGTTAAAGGAACTTAAACATAAATTTCTTATGGCACAGGAAAGCTATGCAAAACCTTTGACCGAACAGGTGCTTGAAAACGGAATATCGATTATAGACCTTCCCGGTCATTCTTTTGATATGGTAGGCTTCAGAACTGCAGATGATGTAGTTTATATTGCCGACTGCGTATCCTCAGAGCAAACTCTGGAAAAATACGGAATAGGCTATCTGTGGAATGTCGAAGCGCACTTAAATACGCTTGAGAAAATTAAGAATATTAAGGCAAAATGCTTTGTGCCTGCCCACGCACCCGTAACTGATGATATTGTGCCGCTTGCACAGCTCAATATTAATGCTGTTAAATCTGTCTGTGAAAAAGTTATTTTGCTATGTAAAAGTCCCGTAACTTTTGACGAACTTCTACAGACACTGTTTACAGAATACAATCTTAAAATGACACTGCAACAACACGCTTTGATAGGAAGCACGCTTAGGTCATACCTGTCCTATCTTGAAAGTACAGGAAAAATATCTATTATTTTAGAAAACAATAAAATGCTGTTTAAACAGATATAAAAAACGGAGGTCGTATAAACCTCCATTTTTTTATTTTGAATAAATTTGTAATATTTTCTGTGCATCCTCATCTGAAAAAACAGATAAATCAAGTTCGCCGCTATCATCGACAAAAATACTTCCGTGATTTCCTGTAATTACACTGTAGCTTGTCACATCACCATTTGCTACAAATTCATTTTTCTCTAAGAATAAAAGGTATTTCTTATCTTTCGTAAGTTCCGGATCACTAGATGATACAAACATACCATCTGCAGACTTGCCGCCTACACGGCGTACTCTGATATCACCTGTAATATCACCCTTCAAAACTTTTTGAACTGTAACCATCTGATCAGTATAAACAGGAATTGATGAACTTTTTTCAGGCGTTACCCAATAAGCGTTACCGTTATATTCGCCTACAACTATAATATCAGCATTTTCCAACATTTCATCAACCGTAATTGCTACAGGTGTTGAATTTATGCTCAATAATTCTTCACCTGCAGCAAGAGTATATTCATATGCCTCAGTAAAAATATCACTTTTGGTATTGTCACCAACATTTTGTGTATTTTGCTGATTATCAGAGGCATTATCTGTCTGAACATTTGATTCTGTATTGTCTGCAGGCTGTGAGCTTTCTAGCGGAAGTTTTTTACAAGCTGTCAATACTGTCATTAAAACAACCATAATTGATATTGCTATTATTTTTTTACATTTCATAAAATACACCTCCTTTTATTTACAAATTTATGTTTAACTATATTTAAAATACCACGTTTTACACTAATTGTCAACAGTGTAAAATTTATCACTGTAAAACTATTATTTTGTTTTTTTATAAATAGTATCTTAAAGTAAAATAAGAAAAGCCCACCAAAATTAAGTCGAAATTTTGGTGGACTATTTTTTTATTACGATATTATTGTGCAGGGGTTTCCAGAATAAATCCCTCAATTTTCTTTGCCGCAGCATCAAGGTCGTACATATAATACCAGACACCGTTTACCATTTGTCCGTATGCATTAAGATCGTCAGTGGGAAGACCAAGTGTTTCAAACTGTATTGAGCCCATATTTGCAACTGCCCACATACCAAGAGAGGTAAGTTCAGAATTTGAAAGCGATGTGGAACATTCTTTCAAAATAAGACTTACAAGCTCAGGATATTTTGAAACGCTGAGTGTTTTTATGTTATCATACATTGCCATAAGCACCTCGCGCTGACGCTCACCGCGCATAACATCACTGTCAAAACGCAAACGGCAATAAGCACCCGCCTGACCGCCTGTAAGATGCTGAACACCCGTTCCGGATACATAATCACAATTTATACCGATCTGCTGCATATATGGGATATACTTTGTGTTTATATTGTACATTTCTGAAGAGTCAACATCAATATCAACACCGCCGACAAAATCAATAATCGTCGCAAGACCCCAGAAATTTGCCGCAACATAATCAGTTATGTTAAGATTAAACGCATTATTAACCGTCTTAAGCGCAAGTGCCGCACCACCGGTTATATCACTTTCATTATGCCAACCGTAGACAAATGCATGAGTAAGTTTGTCATTACCGTAGCCTTCAATGGGAACATAGGTATCGCGAGCAATAGAGGTCATTTTGATTTTCTTATTAGTTTTATCTATTGTAAGAATAATCATAGCATCTGAACGGCTTTCCTCGGACATTGAACGCGAGTCGACACCGAACAGCATTATATTAACGACACCCTTGTCATCATATAAACTTTCTGCCTCTTCCGAAATGCCAAGCGATTCCTTATCAAGATCGTTACGGTTTATCTTACCAAGATATACGTTGGCAATAATCAAAACAGAAACGGAAAGCAGAATAAATACCGCCGCAAAGGATGTAAAGAAAATTGCAAGCCACCTTTTAATACGTGCCTTGCTCTTATAAAAACCAAGGCTGTATATGTTATGTTCTTTCAACCAATTTAACACTTTCATTTTTTGTACTTCCAAAAAAATATTTCACATTATTATACAACATTAAATCGACAAAGTCAACAACACCTATTTAAGCAAAATGTATACAAGTGCCGCAATAAGTGCAATATCAGTACTTTTACTGCCGTCTGACATAACAAGATATATAATACCGAGTATCATAAGTTCCTCTCTGTCAAAAGGCAGCCGCCTTTTTTGTGCGATCTCTGAGTGCTTTACAGGTGGTGGAATATTTTCTTCGGTTTTATACAACTGACCATCGCTCTGCATCAAAAATCACCCTCTCCCAATATGTCCACAACACGCAGTATTTTAAGTATGTTCACCGCCTCATCCACCCGCCGCGCTCTTGCAGGGGATATATACGGTTTAAGGTCACACAAAAGCCGTGTTCTCTCATCCTCACCGCCGTTTTTCATACCTGACATAACCTTTGACAACTTAAGCATCATCTGCGGATCTATACCGTCGGGAACAGCGGGTGTATCATTTCCGCCGACAAGACTTCTCAGCTTGTCGGCAGTCGCCGGATCGTCAAGTATGCCTTTAAGCATATCGCCGAGTTCTGACATACTTTACCCTAAAATCTCACGAATTTTCTTTTTAACCTGAGCGCTGTCCAGTTTATTTGCCGATTTTACAGAGTCGATACCCAGTTCTTTAAGAAGTCCCTCAAGTTCTGCTTTTCCGCTTTTTGATGACAGCATTTGTTTTAAAGACTCTTGCTGTTTTTCACTAAGCTTACTTTCAAGTTCACCTGCAAGTGCCTCGCGTTCCTTTTTGCTCATAGAATACAGTTCTTTTTTGATTTTATCGAGATTATCCATTAAATCATACCCTTTCTGCTTCATTTTATGCTAGAGGTCGTATTATGATACTTGTTTTTTGTTTTAAATAATATTATAATATTAAAATAGAGGTGTGTTATGAAAATACTAGTTTTATCTGACTCGCACGGTGCAGTAAGTACAATGTGCGATTTATACCGAAGCGGCAATTACAATGCAGTAATATTCCTAGGTGATACAGTGCGCGACGCAGATGCACTTACTGATATAACAGGTGGTATTCCTGTTTACAGAGTAAAAGGCAACTGTGATTTTTTTGACCGTACTACACCCGAACACCAGCTTTTAATACTGAACGGGAAACGAATATTTATAACACACGGTCATATGTATTCAGTTAAAAGCGGTCTTATCTCCATTTCACTTGCAGCACGCGAAAAAAACGCGGATGCTGTACTTTTCGGTCATACACATAATCAGTTTATTGATAAAGGGGATATACTTATGCTAAACCCCGGCTCTATAGCCGGCGGAAAATATGCAGTACTTGATATTGAAAACGATACTATTAAATCGGAGCTTTGTAAATTATGACAAAAGAACAAATAATACGTGACTATGGCTCACTTGCGCTTGCATATATCGGTGATGCGGCGTACGAACTTAAAGTACGTGAATATGTACTCAATAACGGTGTTACGGTAAACGGAAAGATGCATAAGGAAGCTAAGAAACTTGTAAGTGCAATGGCGCAAAGTGATTTTTTGTTTAAACTTATGCCATATCTTACAGAGGACGAAATTGCGGTTGCAAAGCGCGGACGTAATACTAAAACGCACTCACACTCAAAAAACGCAGACATCACATCGTATCATAATGCGACAGGTTTTGAGGCGCTTTGGGGATATCTTTATCTACAAAATAACACAGAACGAATGGATGAATTATTTAATATAATCACTGTTAACGAGTAAAACTAATCACAGGAGTGATTAGTTTTGAAAAATTTTTTAAAAGACAGTATTGCGCTTATACTCGGCGGTATGATTTTCAGTGTAGGATTGTGTGTTTTTTCAGCACCGTCGGGAATACTGACAGGCGGTGCCTCTGGTATTGCAATAATTCTTAACAGCCTTTTCAAAATACCATTGGGTTTAGGAATAATAATTGTTAATGTTCCGCTTATTATTTCAGCAGTGTTTATATGCGGAATTAAATATACAATACGTGTTATATGGGCGGTAATA
>JAZUOQ010000034.1:0-3146 GCA_045604775.1 Eubacteriales bacterium | reverse complement strand
ATCCCAATTTTCCTTAGCAAGCATCACAGGCTCACTTCCAAGCAAAAAGTACACACGTGCCCATTTACAAGTCCAGCTGTCATATTTGTTATTTATGTCGGGAAGAACTGTTATGGTATAGTCAACAATATCAAACGGTGTGTACCCGAACGGAAGTATAATGGTAAAAGTATCGGTCATACCGCTTTCAAAATTGTCATAATTGGCATTATTTAAAGTATATTCCGTGGTTTTTCCGTCTGCATATGTGAGAACAATATTAACAGCACCCTTGTCAAGACCAACACCTTTAGGAAACAGAAAATTTTCTGTTTCAGTTTTTAGTGTTACTTGAATTCGGTTTGAAGAGCCGAATGCATTTAAAACATTAAGATATGGCACTGTATCATCAAACTCAGTCATTTCCAACCGTCTTATTATCTGTTGGTCAGACGAAAACAAATGTGAAACAAAGCGTGTATACAAACACGCACCGATTATTACAAGCGCAATAACAAATACGCTGATATAACTCATTATTGCTTCTTTACAGCAAATACCATGTCTGAACTGCTCGCTTTTGAAAAAACGATTGATTTTTCGAAAAACCAACTTTGTGTTTACAACGAAATATTTTGAAAGCCGTTTTCTGTAACGGTAATCATTAAATTTTTCAATAAATTTTCTCAAATGCTTTTCCTCCAAAATATCATACATATTCAGTATATCACATTCTGTTCAAATTTTAAATAGTTTTTTATGCATAACAAATTAATTTTGGGGCAATATATTCTTGTGCTGAAGGAGAGATGAGAAATGCTTGATAAGCTGGCGCTTACACTCGTGGTCATCGGCGCAATCAATTGGGGCAGTATTGGTCTTTTTCAGTTTGATATTGTAGGATTTATATTCGGCGGAACAGATTCGCTTATAAGCCGAATAATTTTTACCCTTGTAGGCCTTGCTGGTCTTTGGGCAATATCAATTTTGTTTAAGAGAATTGTCCCTACAGACGAACCTTTAATGCAGGACCGCGATCATTAAAAAAAGAGCCAAAAGGCTCTTTTTTTATTTTCTTTCTTTTCCGAAATAGAACAGCGCTACAAGTCCGGGGCCTGTATGCGACCCGATTATTGCACCTATATCAGTTATAACCACATCATCAAAACCAATTGACTTTTTATATTGTTCACCAAGCATCTGCGCTTTTTCAAGACAGTCTGCATGGCTGATATATAGTGTTTTCCCTTTAGCGTCAACAACTGTTTCTTTTATAAAAGATTCTATTTTTGCAAAAGTTGCTTTTTCACCACGTACTTTTTCAAATGGAATAAGATGACCGTCGTGATCAAGTGTTAAAATCGGGTTTATACCAAGCATATGTGCAACAATTTTACTTGTTTTTGAAACACGCCCGCCTCTTTGCAGATAAGTAAGGTCTTTTGTAGTATAATAAACTCCTACATTAAACTTTATACTTTCGATATATTCTGCACATTCATCTATGCTTTTGCCCTGTGCGCGAGCTTTTGCCGCCTCAATAACAAGTATACCGTAAGACATAGATGCACCGTTAGAGTCAATAACTATTATTTTTGTATCAGGATTGTTTTCACAAACCGTCTGTGCAGCAAGACGTGCATTGTTAAAAGAACCCGAAATGCCGCTGCCCAATGAAATATAGAGTATTGGTTTCCCCTCTTTTACAAGTTCTTCAAAAAACTCGCGCAGCGCCTCTGTATTAAGCTGTGATGTCTTTGGTGCCGCACCGTCAAGCATATCATTATAAAATGCTTTGATATCCGATTTTTCAAAAGATGCTTTTTTTATCTCACCATTAACTTCATATTCCATCATAATGGGTCGTACATTATATTTTTCATAAAGTTCAGCTGTAAGGTCACAGCCGGAATCTGTTGCAATTATGTAATCCGTCATATCTGCCTCCGAAAATTATTTGTATATATTCTAGACAAAATCACAGCAAATTACCACCTACTCTTAAAAAAACAACTCTACCGCCCAAAAGAACCACTCTACCCACCGTAGAATTTGACAAAAAAACCGCTTGATTACTTGCTTTTTTTATGTTATTATATTAATAACACAAGAAAGGACATAGCACCAATGCTTGATGCAATAATCGCAAAAAATCTTGCCGAACTCCGAAAAAAAGCAGGTCTTACTCAGTCAGAACTTGCAAAGCAACTTAATTATTCTGATAAAGCCGTTTCAAAATGGGAACGCGGCGAATCAATACCTGATATAAACATACTTAAAGCACTTGCTGACATTTACGGTGTTAGCGTTGATTATTTGTTGACAGAGGAACACATTGAGTCAAAAACCGAAGATGCCACACGTATAATACGTAACAACAGAATAATAATCACATTGCTTGCAACAACGCTTGTCTGGCTTGTTGCCACCGCTGTGTTTGTAGCACTTGGGCTTACGCTTAACTCTTTCAAATACCTTTGGCTTACTTTTTTATTTGCAGTGCCAGTATCCGCGATAGTTCTTTTGGTATTTAATTCGATATGGGGCAAACGCGCATTTAACTATATTATAATCTCCGTGCTTGTTTGGAGTATATTTCTTTCTCTTTATTTTTTATTTGAGATAGAAAAAATGTGGCTTATCTTTTTTGTAGGTATCCCTGCACAGATTATTATAATATTCTGGTCAAGACTAAAAAAAACTAAATAAAACATCAAAATTTACATATAAAAAAATAGATTTGCCCTAAAAATTGGCATAAAAAATGGGACTAAATCAGCAAAACCCTCTAATTATATGGTTTCTCTAATTTGTCCCTATTCCAGCACAAGCATAGCATAAAAGCGGTGAAGGCGCAAGATGCTAGTGATATTCTGTGCTTCGCACAGAGTGATATTTTCACTTCGTGAAAGTGATATTGAAACCTACGGTTTCAGTGATATTATATTCGCCCATAAAACTCGCGAAGTGAATATCACTTGCGAAGCAAATATAACTGAGCGAAGTTCAATATAACTCGCAAAAGGCGAATATAGCAGAAAAAACTCCTTGAGAAAATCTCAAGGATTTTTTTCTGCTATATTCGCCTTTGGCGAGTTATATTGAACTTCGCTCAGTTATATTTGCTTCGCAAGTGATATTCACTTCGCGAGTTTTATGGGCGAATA
>JAZUOQ010000033.1:0-2227 GCA_045604775.1 Eubacteriales bacterium | reverse complement strand
CCCATCGCTGCCGGACCGCCTCGCACATTTGTATCAAACGTTATGCGTATTTTTTTATCCTCTTTCAAAAAATATGCAGCACGGTCATAGGCTATAAAAACTTTTGGTTTCACAGGATGATTTTTCAGATAATACTCTATTTCACCGACTACTATATCATTCAAATAATCCCCGTTTCTTATACCAACACCTGTTTCAAGAAATTTTTTTGCGTCAGAATATTTCATTGTGATACGACGTTTGTTAACACACCCCTTTATTTTCTTTTTGAGTTCAACAAACACAGTATCGTCTTCTGACGGATCAGGATAATACGACCGAACCCTGAGCTTTTCTTTAAAACGCGGTTTTGACACTGAATGGCGAATTACTGAATAATTGTCGTCATCATAATAAATATTATAAAGACCGTAAGTTTTACCGTCAACGCAATATTTATCAGCATAAGTATACGGCTGTATACCTGTATGTATGGCATTATATTGTTGTTCGTTAAGCATAAACTTAAGTTCGTAACGTTTAAACGTTTTTATTGCCACTAAATCACCACCTGAATAACAGCATATCACATTATAAAACAAAAGTAAAGCATTGACATCAGTAATAAATTATAGTAAAGTATTTAAGTTAAATAATATAAAGAAGGATTGAAAATGGCTAAAAGAGAAGACTTGAGAAATATAGCGATTGTTGCGCATGTTGACCATGGCAAAACAACACTTGTAGATCAGATGCTTAAGCAAAGCGGAACTTTCAGAGAGAACCAAGTGGTTGAAGATCGTGTTATGGACAACAACGATCTTGAACGTGAAAGAGGTATTACCATTCTTGCAAAAAACACAGCGGTATATTATAACGATGTTAAAATAAACGTAATCGACACACCCGGACACGCTGATTTTGGCGGTGAAGTGGAGCGTGTTCTTAAAATGGTAAACGGTGTCATTTTGCTTGTAGATGCGGCAGAGGGACCAATGCCTCAGACACGTTTTGTATTACAAAAAGCACTTCAGATAGGTCATAAAGTAATTGTTGTTGTCAACAAAATTGACAGGCCCGATCAACGCATACACGAAGTTGTAGATGAAGTACTTGATCTGCTTATTAATCTTGATGCAACCGATGAACAACTGGACAGCCCTGTCCTGTTTTGCTCGGGTAGGGACGGCACAGCCTCGCTTTCGCCTGACTGTGCGGGAGAAGATCTTGTTCCGTTATTTGATGCAATACTTGAACACATTGATGCACCAGAAGCTGAAACAGACGGTGAAACACAAATGCTTGTTTCCTCGATAGACTACAACGAATATGTAGGACGCGTCTGCATAGGCAGAATCGAACGCGGTACAATGATCAAAAATCAAGATGTGAAGATTTGCGAATATCACAACTCACACGAACCGTACAATGCTAAAATTGTTAACTTATATCAAATAGAGGGTCTTAACAGGGTTCCTGTTGAAAGTGCAAAAGCCGGAGATATTGTATGTATTTCCGGTATATCCGATATCACAATTGGTGATACTGTTTGCGCGCCTGATGCTATCGAGCCGCTGCCGTTTGTGAAAATATCAGAGCCTACAGTTGAAATGACCTTTTCTGTGAACAACAGTCCGTTTGCAGGAAGAGAAGGTAAATTTGTAACATCTCGTCATCTTAAAGACAGACTTATGCGTGAGTTGCTTAAGGACGTTTCTTTGCGTGTTAATGAAACAGACAGCACGGAAAGTTTCAGAGTGTCGGGAAGAGGCGAGATGCACCTTTCAATACTCATTGAAACAATGCGCCGTGAGGGGTATGAATTTATGGTAGGCGCACCCAAAGTACTTTATAAAGAAATAGACGGCGTTTTATGCGAGCCAATTGAGAGATTTGTTTGTGATGTGCCGGCAGACTATATGGGTGCGGTTATGGAAAAGCTTGGTTCCAGAAAAGGCGAGCTTGTACAGATGGCACCTACAGGTGACAGAATGAGAATTGAGTATCTTGTGCCTTCAAGAGGTCTTTTCGGATACAAAAATGAATTTCTCACAGACACACGCGGAGAAGGCATTATGAGTACCGTATTTGACAGTTATGCACCTCACAAAGGGGATATCAGCAAACGCTCAACAGGTTCACTTGTAGCTTTTGAAACAGGTGAAGCCGTAACATACGGTCTTTATAACGCGCAAGAAAGAGGTACTTTATTCATCACTCCGGGAACTCCTGTATACGAGGGTATGAT
>JAZUOQ010000032.1:0-6280 GCA_045604775.1 Eubacteriales bacterium | reverse complement strand
ATTGGAAACAGAAGGCTTCGATATCGCCTACTGATTTATTGGACAAGCTTCATCCAGAGGAAGCAAGCTATTTTTCGGGATTGTTTGCAAGGTACGTATCAAAGATAATATAGTTATTCATACGGCAGATAAGTTTGTGTCCGGCACGGTTTTTTGTAAAATAGATTTTGCACCGCGTTTTGACAAAATGCAGCAGCATACGGGTGAGCATATTGTTTCAGGTATCATATTTAAAAAATACGGATATAACAATGTCGGTTTTCATTTGGCAGATGATGAGGTAACTTTTGATTTTGATGGTGTTTTAACACGCTCTCAGCTTGATGAGATCGAGGATATGGCAAACAATGTGATTTATCAAAATCGCGCGGTTTTGTGTTATTACCCCGAAAAAGAAAAACTTTCAGGTATGGAATACAGAAGTAAGCTTGATCTTACCGATAATGTACGCATTGTTGAAATTGAAGGTGTTGATCTTTGTGCTTGTTGTGCACCGCACGTTAAGAATACAGGCGAGGTAGGAATTATAAAACTTTTGGATGTTATGTCCTATAAGGGTGGCGTACGAATAACAATGGCGTGTGGTATGAGGGCGCTTTGTGATTATCGCAAAAAATACGAGAATTTATATAAAATCTCAAAATCTCTTTCAGCACCTATTAATCAAACATCGGAGTTTTTTGAGAAATATACCGCTGATACCGAAGTTCTTAAGCAAAGTATAAGCACTCTTCGCCGTGAACTTGTAACTATTAAAGCAGGTAGTGTGGTGCCGTCTGATAATAATCTTATTGTATTTGAAGACGGGCTTGATGCAGGTATGCTTAGGCAGTATATAAATTTGCTGTCCGGTAAATACAGTGCTATTTGTGCAGTTTTTACCCCAAACGGTAACGGTTATAATTTCGTGGCAGTATCTGATACTGTAGATATGCGCGGGGTTGCTTCTAAACTTCGTGAACAAATTTGTGCAAAATGCGGTGGAAGTGAAAAAATGATACAGGGAAGCACCCCATCTTCCAAACAAGAAATAGTCAAAATCTTTGATGTTGACTGATATGGGTTGGTATGATAGAATTAAATAAAAATTATGTTTATAAGGGGGCGTTTTATGAAAAAAAGAATTATTGCCGTATTGGTTTTATTGGTGCTTATGTTAGGTTTGGTGTCCTGTTCATCGAATAATCTTACATATGACAAAATCACTTCTGTTTTTATAAGGCTTGAACTTCCGGAAGAAGATGAACTCACATCGTTTTTATATTCTGTGACTAAAAACTCTGAAAATGGTGAGATAGTTTTCAATGCACTCAGTTTTAATCTTGACGGATCTATTACTGAACTTACAAATTACCCTGTTGATGAAGCATTTTTAGAGGATACCCGTGATTTTTGCCGTGAGTATAATGTTTTAGATGCGGTTAAAGAATGGAAACCAAGTGAAGAACATTACGAGTGGGAGTACACAGATAAATATTACACAGTAACACTTCAATTTGAAGATGGAACGGAACTTTATACAAATGCACACACAGACTGGCTTGACGAAATGGAACAGTTCTTTGTTAATAAAATTGATGAGTTATTCTAAAAAAACAAGTAGAGTTTTAGCGTGAAACTCTACTTGTTTTTTTATTCTAGTAAGATCATTTTTTTAATTTAAGTTCAAGTATGGCTATAGCCGATATTACTAACAGTATACCAACCGCAGAAAACACGGTGGGTATTTCACCGTATACAAGTGCACCGGCAACCGCCGCCACAAGTGGTTCAAGCGTTGCCATAACTGATGCGACACCGGCATCCATTCTTTTAAGACCGTATGTATAAAGAGAAAAGGGAAGAAGCGCTGTAATAAGACCCATTCCTGCAGATGCTATAACACAGGATATTCCGCTTGAATTTATTTGCTCAAATGTTCCTATGGGACTTGTGATTAAAAGCGAGGTTATTGCTGCAAAAATAAATGCCCACATTGTAACTGCAAAAGAGGTGTATTTTTTCAGTAAGAATTTACCGAATATACTGTAGGTTGCATAGGCAATTCCTGCTAGTACACCAAAAATTATACCATCTTTTGTGACTTTGTCACCTGTACCGGATATAAAAACACATCCTATAAATGCCATTATCAGCGCTATTGCTTTTTTAAATGTAAATTTTTCTTTGAAAATTAAAACAGATGCACACATTACAAAAAAAGGTGCAGTGTACATAAGTATTGATGCGCTCGCCATACTGGATAATTCAATTGATTTCAAGTAAAAAGCAGAAGTACCGTATATTGATATAATACCTGTAAGTGCCAGTAACGGCAGATCGCACAGT
This sequence comes from Eubacteriales bacterium, assembly GCA_045604775.1. GTDB lineage: Bacteria > Bacillota > Clostridia > Oscillospirales > QAKW01 > RGIG9041. Next base: position 3,952 of record JAZUOQ010000032.1, on the reverse strand, counting down.
TTTATTCTAATTTCATTACGGAATTTGACCAGTCCTATAACAACAAGCATTAATGCTGCCCAGCATGCACGTAGTGATGCCGACTGAGCAGTGGTGAAGCCATAGCTTGCCATTGTCCTTGAAAAAAGTCCCATCATACCCCAAAGCGTTGCTGCTGTGAGAATTGCTGTTGTTGAATTATTTTTCATTGGATATTCCTGTTTTAAATTAATGTAAAACTTGTTTTCTTTCTTTTTCGTTAGGGTCTATCATAGTAAGACTAATTCGTTTTTTCTTAATATCAACATCAATGACCCACACTTTAACGATATCACCTACATTAAGTATCTCAGATGGATGCTTAATGTATTTTTTTGTTATTTTCGAAATATGTACAAGACCGTCCTGATGCACGCCAACATCTATAAACGCGCCGAAATCAATAACATTTCTGACTGTTCCTGTAAGTTCCATACCTGCTTTGAGGTCTTCCATACCCATAACATCAGTACGAAGAAGCGGTGCCGGCAGTTCATCACGCGGATCCCGACCCGGTCGCATAAGCTCGTCTATAATATCGCAAAGCGTTATTTCACCTACTTCAAGTTCTTTTGCAAGAGAAGGTATTCCTAAAGCGCTTGCTTTGTCTTTAAGTTCAGATAAATCATCTTTGACATCAAGACCGCATTTATCCAAAAGACCTTTGGCTGCGGCATAACTTTCGGGATGTACTGCAGTATTATCCAGCGCATTTTTACTTTCCGCAACTCGCAAAAAGCCTGCACATTGCTCAAAGGCACGCGGACCTAGCTTTGAAACTTTTTTAAGTTGTGCACGCGAAGTAAACTCACCGTTTTCTTGTCTATAACTGACTATGTTCTTAGCGAGTGCAGGACCTATACCTGCAACTCTTGATAACAGCGGAACAGAGGCTGTATTAAGGTCAACACCAACTGAGTTTACACAGCCTTCTACAACACCGTCTAAAGCTTGTGTCAGATGTGCCTGCGGCATATCGTGTTGATACTGACCTACACCTATAGCTTTAGGGTCGATTTTTACAAGTTCAGAAAGCGGATCCTGAAGCCGTCTTGCAATAGAAACTGCAGAGCGCAGAGACACATCGTAATCGGGAAATTCCTCGGCACCGAGTTTTGAGGCAGAGTAAACAGATGCGCCGGCCTCACTTACAACCATATATGTGATACCGCAGTCCAGCTCACGTATCACCTCTGCTGCAAACACTTCTGTTTCGTGAGAAGCGGTACCGTTGCCGATCGCAAACATTGTAACGTTATGCTTTTTAACTAAAAGTTTTATTATTTTTTTAGCTTCATCAATTTTATTATGAGGCGGAACAGGGTAAATTACACCTGTATCAAGAACTTTACCTGTACCGTCTACAACCGCTACCTTACAGCCTGTCCTGTAGCCCGGATCAAGACCAAGCGTGACACTTCCTTTAACAGGCGGTTGCATAAGAAGTTGACGTAGATTTTGTGAGAAAACTTTGATTGCGCTGTCACTTGCTTTTTCAGTAAGTTCTGAGCGTATCTCTCTTTCAATTGAGGGAAATATAAGTCTGTCATATGCATCTTCAGATGCACATTTTACAAGCTCGCTGCACTCACCTTCGCCTGTTATATGATTACGCTGTACTATTTCAAGTGCACGGACACGGTCAAAATCAATGCTGACCTTTAGCATTTTTTCGCGCTCGCCACGGTTTATTGCAAGTATTCTGTGACCGGGAATGTTTTTAATTGGCTGTGAAAATTCTTTGTAAGTTTCATAAACACCAATGTCTTCTTCAGCCGCCTTTGACGATATCTCACCGTGTGCTGTACAAACTGCACGCAGTCCGCGGCGCACCGATGCATCATCTGATATAAGTTCTGCAATTATATCAGATGCTCCATCAAGTGCATCCTGTACTGTTTCAACGCCTTTTTCAGTATCAATATAGGCTTCGGCAATTAGCGCCGGTGAAACATCATTTGCCTGCTTATAAATTTCCATTGCAAGCGGTTCTAGGCCCTTTTCCTTTGCAACAGATGCGCGTGTCTTTTTCTTTGGTTTATATGGGCGATAGATATCTTCAAGTTCAGTAAGTGTTTGTGCTTTTTGAAGTGCGGCTTCGATTTCCTCTGTCATAGCGCCAAGTTCTGTTATGGTATTAAATATCTTTTCGCGCTGTGCATCAAGATTACGAAGATATTCTAAACGTTCAGAAAGTGTACGAAGTACCTGATCATCCATTGAACCGGTCATTTCTTTTCTGTATCTGGCAATAAATGGTATTGTATTATTGTCGTCTATAAGCTTTACTGCATTTTCAACGTGTGTTACACGCAGATTAAGTTCAGTTGCCAGTGTTGATATTATATCCATTTTATACCTCAAAAAATTCTTTAAGTTGTTTTGTCGTGTTAATTATATATTTGGCGCCGGCATTCTCAAGTTCTGTTCTGTCACCGTAACCATATGTGACACCGATACCGTCAATGCCGGTTTCTTTTGCACCCTCAATATCAAAGCATCTGTCACCTATCATAACCGTAGACTTTTTATCAAGGGAATACTTTTTAAGTACTCGTGATATAACCTCAGCTTTGGTTATATGTTCTTCATCAAGCGCAATTCCGCGTATACATTCAAAATACTTGGAAAGACCAAAATGTTCAAGTATTTCTTTGGCAAATTTCTCCGGTTTACCTGTTGCAACAAATAAGCGGTAGCCTTTATTTTTCATTGCTGCCAGCATTTCGGGAATAAGCGGATAGACTTCGTTTTCAAATTTACCTGTGACAGAAAAATATTCGCGGTAAATATCCACAAGTTTTGTACAGTCTGCATCATTAAAACCGTAATATTTTTTAAAAGAGTGTACAAGCGGCGGCCCTATAAATTTGCACAGCGAATCAAGGTTTTCGGTTTCAATTCCGTATGCCTTAAGTGCATATGACACCGATTTGGTAATACCAATTTTGGGATCGGTAAGAGTTCCGTCTAAATCAAATAATATATTATTATAAATCATAAAATCACCAAGGTAATTATATATAACACCGATGTTAAAGTCAATGTTTATAATGCTAAGATATAAAAAAGAAGTGCCGGTCGGCACTTCTTAATAGTTATTTAATTATACAACACCTTGAGCCTTCATAGCCTCAGCTACTTTAATAAAGCCTGCTATGTTGGCACCGGCAATAAGGTCACCTTCCATACCATACTCTTTAGCAGTATCGTAAGAGGTCTTGAAGATATTAGCCATAATCTGATAGAGTTTTGCATCTACTTCTTCAGCAGTCCAGCTGTAACGCATTGAATTCTGACTCATTTCAAGGCCGGAAACTGCAACACCGCCGGCATTAACTGCTTTTGAAGGAGCAATAATAAGGTTATTTTCCTTAAGCAGTGCCACAGCCTCTGCAGTTGTAGGCATATTGGAAACCTCAACATAATATTTTACGCCATTTGCAACAATTTTCTTTGCATCCTCAAGCTGTACTTCGTTTTGAGTAGCACAGGGCATAACGATATCAGCCTTAACACCCCAAGGCTTTTCGCCTGCAAAGTAAGGAACACCAAACTTATCTGCGTAATCCTTAACCTTATCGTGACCGGAAGCACGCATTTCAAGCATAAAGTTGATTTTCTCGTCAGTATTAATACCGTCCTCATCATATACATAACCGTCTGGACCGGAGATTGTAACAACTTTACCGCCAAGCTCAGTAACCTTTTTAACAGTACCCCAGGCAACGTTACCGAAACCTGAAACTGCAAAAGTCTTACCTTTGATGTCATCACCGAAAGCTTTAAGCATTTCAACTACATAATAAACGGCACCAAAGCCTGTAGCTTCAGGACGTATAAGTGAACCGCCGTAGGTTAGTCCCTTACCTGTAAGTACACCTGTAAATTCGTTTCTGAGTCTTTTATACTGACCGAACATATAACCGATTTC
>JAZUOQ010000031.1:0-26109 GCA_045604775.1 Eubacteriales bacterium | reverse complement strand
CTATTATATTGATTTAATACCATTTTACTCGCCGTTTACACGGCAACCGTAATTAGAAAACGCTAAAGGAGAACCTAAATGGCAATAATAGGCGGTCTTAACGACGTAGTTGATGTAAAGATTTTAGTTTTATATATACTTAATTATGCTGGAACTCCGCTTACACGTGATAACATAGTCAAAATCGGGCTTGAGGGTGGTACAGTTCAGTATTTTGATCTTATACAGTCTATAGATGAGATGCTTATAACAGGCCTTATTGATATAACTTCTACCGAAACTCCGGATATTTTGCGTATTACTGAAATGGGCAGACAAACTCTTGTGTTGTTTGAAAATAATTTGCCTTACAGTGTGCGCCGGAAAAATCAGTCTGCACTTCTTAAAATGTTGTCAGATATTGAAAGACAGCAAAGTATCAAGGCTGAGGTAATAAAGAAAAAAAACGGTTATGAGGCAGTATGTACTTTACTTGACGGTGAAGATATACTTTTAGAGTATCGGTTGTTTGTACCCACTCAGATACAGGCACAGATGATTGTTGATCAGTTTAAAACCGACCCCACCGATAAATATAAAAATATTCTCAGTTTTCTTATCGATGAGAATTTATTCGGGGAGGATAAGTAATGAATAAGACACGTAATTTTGCAATTGTCGGTGGTGTAATACTTTTAGCCATAATTGCAATAATAGTTATAGGCGTTGTAACCCCTGATAAGCCGAAAAAATCAGTTGATTTTGTTGCTGTGACACAATACGGACAAGAAATAACGCTTCACGAAAACATCGGTAAAACTGCTCAGGTTCTTGTGTTTTTTGATACGGAGGTAGAAGGTTCACTTGATGTATTGGAACGAATTGTTGCAAACAAGGGCACTGCGGAGGTCGTGGCAGTATCTGTAAATTCACTTGATGCAAATGCTCAAAAAGAGAAACTGTCAGATGCGGTATTAGCGCTTGACAAGCTTTGCTTTGAAGGTGAGGATGCTATTTCAAAATATAATATAGGTAATGCGCCTGTCACATATTTTATTGATATTGATGGGTATATAGTTAATGGGTATATCGGTAATATAAAAGATCAATCGATCACTAAAAATATTATAAGAATAACACAATCCATCTTTTAAATTAAAATTAATAAGCACCTCAAAAGCTAAAATTTTTGGGGTGCTTATTCTTTTTTAGAAGTATTTAATTTTCACAAGAAACAGCATCGTTGTAGAATTTATCCATTTCCTTTTTGGTGGAGAAGGTTGCTACAAACATACTGTTACCCATTGCACCTGCAAGTGCATCGGGAATACGTGCTCTCATACGCATATTATTTTTATACTTTTCATTGAGTTCATCGTCTGTAAGTACAAAGTTTTTGCCGTCACGTCTGCCTGCAAAAGCACAGAAACTTTTTTCGCCGACAGGCATAAGTGAATCGCCGTATGTTATCATATCTGCCCAGATCTTATAAACATTAGTGGAGTTTGCAAAGTTTATCATATCCGGAGTAAAGCCGCCGCAGGGGCGCATATTTACTTCAAGTGCTATGACATCACCTTTTTTGCCAAGTCCGTTCTGGTCTTGTGTTAAACGGAAAAACTCAAAATGCACAAATCTGCTTTTTACGCCAAAACTTTTAACAGTTGCTCTGCCTGCCTTGCGCGTATCTGCAGGCAGGTTTTTAACTATATAATAAATGCTGTTATCTTTATTGTTAACGATATCCATAATGGAATCGGGTGTTACATTACCTGTTTCAAAAATGGGTGTACCGTTTGCATCAATGATAGCATCATAAGAGTTTACTTCTGCAAATACAAACTCTTCCATAATATAGGGAACATTTTTAGGATATCTGTTAAAGAAATCTATAAGCTCATCATCATTTGTGAGTTTGTATGTAGCAGCTGCGCCTACACCGTTGTCCGGCTTTACAACTACAGGGTATCCTACTTTTTTAATGAATTTGCGACAGCCTTCAAGTGATTCTACCATATAGTAACGTGCAACAGGGATGCCTGCTTTTTCATAGTATGCTTTCATTTTGGACTTGTGTTTTATTCGTTCCATATCTTCCGACTTAAAGCCTGTTGTTATGTTGAAATCAGTACGCAGTCTTGCGTCCTGCTCAAGCCAATATTCATTGTTAGACTCAAGCCACTCAATTTTACCGTGTTTGTGTGCAAAGTATGCAACAGCTCTGTAAACTTCATCGTAATTTTCAAGACTGCCAACCTTGTAGTAATCGCAAAGGCTGTCTTGGAGTTCAGGAATCAGGGCTTCAAAATCAGCATCACCGATGCCCAATACATTCATACCGTTGTTTTTCAGTTCACGGCAGAACATCCAATAATTAGTTGGAAAGTTAGGCGAAATAAAAATAAAATTTCTCATCATTATTTATCTCCTATAATATTTGGTATAAAATAAAGAGCCTGCTTATACCACCAATCCCAGTCGTGATTTACGTCATTGCCCCAAATATCGACCCAGATATTGATGTTTTTCTCTTCAAAAATTTCTTTTAATCGTAAAGTGGTGTCCGGTATCTCCCACGCACCTGTGCCAACACATATAATGCCGCGATTTTTATTGTATTGCTCGATAAACGGATGGTCAGCGGGCATATTTGCCATATAATGAACAGGTGAATTTTGATACACTACCTCATCCATATACCCTGCAAATCCGTACTCTGCAGTGTATATACCGCTAAGTGCAATACAACTGTCAAACAAGTAAGGAAAACGCAGAAACAGATTAGCGGCATGGGTTGCACCTAAACTGCATCCCATTACCGTTACATTTTCAATATAATCTGTACCGTTTTTTTCTTTTGCAAAATACTGTATTTTGGGTGTTGCTTCGTTAACAATGTACTGTATCCACGCTTCGTATAAGCGTATTCTTTCAAAGGCAGGTGACTGTGCATCGGACCAGGTCTCTTTGTCTATCGTATCAATTGAAATAACTGTCATTTTGCCTGCATCTATCCACGGTGAAAGAAGTTCTGCCATTTTAAAACCTTCAAAGTCAAAAAATCTTCCGTCTTGACAGGGTATGTACAAAAAAGGCTTTCCGCCGTGTCCGTAAATTTTACATTCCATCTCTCTGCCAAGCGATGAACTGTAATCTTTAAAATAATTTATCTCCATATTTTCCTCCTATTTACCTACACAGAATTTTGAAAAAATATCGTCAATAATTCTGTCACTTACAGAAGAACCGGTGATCTGTCCGATCTCACTTGCGGCTTCTGTTATATCAATGCTTGCAAGGTCGGGGGTAAAACCTGACTGTAATGTACTTAAAGCACATTCACACTTTTCACGCGCTTTTACCACACGCTCAAAATGTCTGGCGTTTGTTATCAGCATTCCGCTTTCGACAGAAACCATATCCGATAAAAACAGTTCTTGTACAAGCTTAGCCAGTCTGTCGATACCCGTTTGATTTGCCGCGGAAATATCAATAACGTGTGCAAATTTGCTTTCAATATACTTTCTGTCTGTTTTTTCATTAAGATCTGATTTATTTACAACAGCAATCGCTGTTTTGTTTTCACACAGCGAAATTATTTGTTTGTCGTTGTCGTTAAGTGCACGTGCACCATCAAATACTGCAAAAATAAGATCGGCTGATTCGGCTTCGCGTTTTGCAATATTAATACCCATTTTTTCAATAGTTCCGGCATCTTCACGTATACCCGCTGTATCACACAGGTTAAGTGTGACATCACCCATAACTGCGCGCTCTGTAACCATATCACGAGTGGTACCTGCTGTGTCCGACACTATTGAACGGTTATAGCCCAGAATAGCATTAAGAAGTGTGCTTTTCCCAACATTAGGGGCACCCAAAATAACCGTGTTAGCACCGTCTTTAATAACAGAACCTGTATCAAAACTATTTTCAAGACGGCAAAGCCTTGAATTTATTTCTAAGAGTCGTGAAATAACAGAGTCTGTATCAATATCTATAAGCCCTTCGTCCGGAAAATCTATATATGCGAGTATATCAGTATTGAGAGCTACAAGCCCATCAAAAATGGAATTAAATTCATTTGACAGTCTGCCCGACATACGAGAAAGGGCAAGGCTTGCATCAAGTGCAGTTGAAGAGTTTATAAGATCGCACACCGCCTCGGCTTGTAAAAGGTCGAGTTTTCCGTTTAAAAATGCGCGTTTTGTAAATTCACCGCCTAAAGCCGAACGTGCACCGTGCTTTATAAGAAGTTTCATTACACGTTCGAGTATAGTTATGCCGCCGTGACAGTTTATTTCGACCGTATCCTCACCGGTGTATGAGTGAGGCGCGTGAAAAACAGCACAAAGTGCTTCATCAATGTCGTATTTACCGTCAGATATTTTGCATAAACGCATTACTGCTTGGGGTGAAGAATTAAGTGTTCCTGTTTTGGTAAACAGTATTTTTGAGCAAATGTCAACAGCGTTTTCACCGCTTACACGTATAACACCGATAGCGGAACTTGCTTTGGCAGTTGCTATTGCACAAATTGTGTCCATTTTTAACCTCAGAGTAATTATTAATAAAAGCCTGACTGTATGGCAGTCAGGCTTTTTGTTATTAATCTTTGTATGCTACAATAACCTTGCGTCTGGGTTCGCTGCCTACTGAATATGTTGAGATGTGTTCTCTGTTTGTAAGCGCTGCATGGATAATCCTACGCTCATAAGCGCCCATTGGTTCAAAGGACTGATTGCGTTTGTATTTAATAGCTTTATCAGCAGTTTTGTTTGCGAGTGCCTCAAGAGCAGCTATTCTTTTGGCACGGTAATTTTCGCTGTCAAGAATGATTTTGATTTTATCTTCTTTTTCTTTTCCACGGTTAACAACAAGATTTGTTAGGTACTGTGCAGCATCCAGTGTTTCACCGCGTCTGCCGATAAGTACACCCATTTTTGAGCCTTCAATATTTGCGTAGTAGTTTCCGTTTTCATCAAGCGAAATGGTCACATTACCATTTTCAATCTCAAGTTTTTCAAGAAGACCTAAAATGAATTCGGTGATTTTTGCAGCATTCTCATCGTTTTCAGCGATTGGAGTAAGCACTTTTTCACTTATAATGGGTTCTGATTTCTTTTCAGTCTTTTTTTCAGTTGTTTGTTTTTTTGAAATTTTCTCCGGTGCAAAACCTTCAGGGAGTTTTACTTCTTTCTTTTCCACTTTAACGGGTGCCGGTTCGTCTGCCACTTCAATCTCGATTTTAATCTGAGCAGATGTTGCACCGATACCAAAAATACCTTTAGTGGGGGTGCGTGTTACCTCATATGTGAGCATATCCCTGTCCTGACCAAGCTCACTTGAGGCTTTTTCGAGAGCTAATTCAATTGTCTTGCCCTCAAAGAATAACTCTTTAATCGCCATTCTCTGTGTTCTCCTGTTCTTTTTGTGTATCAATAACGCTTTCAGTTTGTTTCTGGTTTGCGTATTGTGCGTTCATTGCGCGTTTTTTCTTGCTGTTTTTGTTGTTTGACAAAGCTCTTTTTTCAGCAGCAAGTCTGCGCTTTTCTTTTTCAGCTGCTTTTTCTGCAGCGATTTTTGCTTCCATTTCCTCAATTACTTTTTTGGGATTAAACATACGGTTGAGAAGGAATATCTGACCGATGGCAACAAGGTTAGACGCGATCCAGTACATACCAAGGGCTGCTGTAAATGTGTATGACATCCATACCGATATAAGAGGCATCATAATGTTCATCATACCCATTGATTTTGCGGCCGATGGATCAGTGGTTGCGGCATTTAGCTTTTGGGATATTTGGCTTGTAAGCCATGATGTAACACCGGCAAGTATCGGTATAAGAAGCAATGCAATGCTTGCACCGCCGCCAAATACATCGCTGGGCTTTTGTGTAAGGTCGAAAATACCGAGAAAGTTTGTGTTGATATCAATAAGACCGTCCTGTGACAAATGCGAAAAAAGCTGAAGTTCAAACTGATGGAAGTTTTCAGCTGTTGCATTTTTGAATGTTTCAGGGAACTGGGTAATGTATGTTTGCATTTTTGTCCAGATCTCTGTAAGGCTAAAACCTGCAAGATATGAAAGGGGACGGCGTACGATGGTATAAATAAGCATAATTACGGGAAGCTGAATAAAAGTGGGCAGACAGCTTGACATTGGGCTGTAGCCTTCACGTTCATAAAGCTTCATAAGTTCTTCCTGATAACGCTGTTTATTACCGCCGTATTTTTTCATAAGCTCGTCCTGATACGGCTTTAAACGCACCATATTAAGCTGGGTTTTCTGCTGTTTTATAGACAGCGGAAGAAGTAACAGCTTTGTTATGATAGCATAAAGAAACAGTGCTACGCCGTAGCTGTCAAACAAGTCGTAGCAGAAGCGCATAATGTATCCGAACGGGATAACAAGATAACTCCAAAGTGACATTATTTCTTCTCCTTTTTCTTCCCGAAAAGATGTTCGGGGACATAATCTATACCGCCCTTTGACCATGGGTTACAGCGAAGAATACGCCATACTGCAAGGGCAGTGCCAATAAATATCCCATATCGCTCAATCGCTGTTAAAGCATAACTTGAACAGGTGGGATAATATTTACATTTTGCAGGTGTGTGCGGTGAGATGTACCGCTGATACAGTCGGATTGGAAAAATAAAGATTTTACGTACCGATTTAATTATTTTCAAAATGCTCATATATTATACGCTCGATATCCGTGCTCTTAAGGTCTTTTGATTTTGTACGCGCAACAATAATTATATCACAACCATCCGGCAGTATATTATAACAGTTGTACGCAGCAGCACGGATAATGCGCCGTATACGGTTACGTTGCGGTGCATTTCCTATTCTTTTTGATACCGTGATACCTAAACGGCGGATGTTTTTGCCGTTTTTACGCCAATAAATGCTAATGTACGGTGTTGCGTGACACTTGCCTTTGTGGTAAGCACGGCGGAACGCTACATTTTCCTTAACACTTTCAATCTTCATTCTTTCACCCGAAATATCCCAATGAAATAAAAAGGGACTCGACCTGAGCCCCTCTATTATTTAATGAGATAATCTTACTCTGCCCTTTGCACGTCTTCTGGCCAAAACTTTTCTGCCGTTAGCCGTTCTCATTCTTTTTCTGAAGCCGTGTACTTTACTTCTCTGTCTTTTCTTAGGCTGATAAGTACGAACCATTTCATTTCCCTCCTGACATTATTGTTAGAGTTTTACAAGCGCTAACTATTATATATAATCTTACGCCGTTTGTCAACATAAATTTTTAAAAGTTAATTTTTTGTGTGATATATGCAGTGAGTTCTTCTATTTTAATGCGTTCTTGTTGCATGGTATCACGATCGCGAACTGTCACGCAGCCGTCCTCTTCACTCTCAAAATCATATGTAATGCAAAGGGGTGTGCCGATTTCGTCCTGTCTGCGATAACGTTTACCGATTGAACCTGCATCGTCAAACTCAATATTGAAGTTTTTAGCAAGTTCACTGTAAACCGCCATTGCTTTGTCAGATAGTTTCTTTGAAAGGGGAAGTACTGCCGCTTTGATGGGTGCAAGTGCAGGATGGAAGCGCATAACAGTTCTGATATCCTCTTTATTGGGATCGTTTGAAATGTTTTCCTCATCGTATGCTTCGCACAGGAATGCAAGAACAACACGGTCAGCACCAAGTGACGGTTCAACAACATAAGGTACATATTTTTCGTTGGTTTCCGGATCAAAGTACTCCATAGGTTCATGTGAGTGATTTGCATGCTGTGTCAGGTCATAGTCTGTTCTGTCTGCAATACCCCAAAGTTCGCCCCAACCGAACGGGAACATAAATTCAAAGTCAGTGGTTGCTTTTGAATAGAAACAAAGTTCCTCAGGATCGTGATCGCGGAGTCGTAAGTTTTCGGGTGCGATGCCAAGACCATACAGCCAGTCGCGGCAGTATGCACGCCAGTAATCAAACCATTCAAGATCAGTGCCCGGTTTGCAGAAAAATTCAAGCTCCATCTGTTCAAACTCACGGGTACGGAAAGTGAAGTTACCGGGAGTTATTTCGTTTCTGAATGATTTACCGATTTGGCATACGCCGAACGGTACCTTTTTACGTGTAGTACGCTGAATGTTTTTGAAGTTTACAAAAATGCCCTGTGCTGTTTCGGGGCGAAGATAAAGTGTTGATGAACTATCTTCGGTTACGCCCTGAAAGGTTTTAAACATAAGGTTGAACTTACGGATATCTGTAAAGTCACCCGAACCGCAAGATGGGCATACGATATTATGCTCTTTTATATATGTAAGCATCTGTTCGTCAGTCCAGCCTGCAGGGTTGTCAGAAAGACCGTTTTCTGCAACATAGTCTTCAATAAGTTTGTCTGCACGATGACGGGTTTTGCACTGTTTACAGTCCATAAGCGGATCTGAAAAGCCGCCAAGATGGCCTGAAGCCACCCAAGTCTCAGGATTCATAAGAATAGCACTGTCAAGACCGACATTGTAAGGACATTCCTGAACAAACTTTTTCCACCACATACGTTTAACATTATTTTTAAGTTCAACGCCGAGCGGACCGTAGTCCCAACTGTTTGCAAGACCGCCGTATATTTCACTGCCTGCATAAACAAAACCGCGGTTTTTGCAAAGGGCAACTATTTTCTCCATTGTTTTTTCTTTGTTATTCATAATATTACTCCGAAATTTTATTAACTAATAGATTATATCTGTAAATTTATGTTCTGTCAAGGTTTTCACCCTGTATAACGTCATCTTTTTGAGCAATTGCATTAAGTACTGCACGTTTATTGCCGCTCCACAGCGGTGCGACAAGAATTTTTTTATCTCCATCACCTGTAAGTCTGTGAATTACTATATCTTTGGGTAAATTGCGAACACAATCGGATAATATATCAATGTATTCATTCATTGATAAAACAGATATTTTTCCCTCGAAGTATTCTTTTTCAAGATCGGTACCCTTTAAAATGTGTAAAAGCTGAAGTTTTATACCGTCTGTACCGCACGTACCGACATACCGTATGGTCTCTAGCATCATTTCTTTAGTTTCAAACGGCAGGCCGAGTATTACGTGGGTTATTATTGTAATTCCTGCAGCTTTTAGACGTTTTACAGCGTCTTCAAAAACAGAAAGTTCGTAGCCGCGCCTAATATATTTTGCGGTATTTTCGTGTACAGTCTGTAAACCGAGTTCTACCCATACCGGTTTAATCTGTGATATACGTTTTAATATTTCAATTACTTCGTCGCCCAAACAGTCAGGGCGTGTTGCAACAGAAAGTATAACTATATCAGGATGTGACACGGCTTTTGTAAATATATTCTCAAGGAACGAAGGTTTAGCATAGGTGTTTGTGTAGGACTGAAAGTATGCAATATATTTTCTGTCCCCTTTGATTTTTTTAGAGACAAGCGCTTTGGCACGCTCGATCTGTGCATATATATCATAATCAAAATTCTCGGCAAAACTGCCTGAACCATTTGCACAGAAAATGCACCCGCGTGTATCAAGTGTTCCGTCACGGTTAGGGCAGGTCATACCTCCCGACAGCGCAAGTTTGTAAATCTTACACCCGTATTCTTTTTTCAGTTTTTTGTTAATAGAATTATATATCATAATAAGAGAATATCATAATTAATCAGTTTATACAAGTAATGTCACCTTTTTTTGTGTTTTTGCATAGTGTGTATCGAAGGATGTGAAAAAACCATGACTAATAACTATAACACAAACTGTAACTGTACTAACTGTAATCAGAACGAACACGCATGCGGATTTACTAACAATGCTGTGGGAAGATGCTATAACACGGTGCTTGCAATAATTGGTGTTTTGCTTGCTTTAGTTATAGGTATAATCATCGGTGCGCTTGTTATTGCCGGAATGCCCATCGTAATTGCAATAGTTGTGGCAATCGCCGTTATCCTTGCAATTTTACTTTTGGTTTTCCTTGTTTTGAGATATTGTAATCGCAGATGCAATTACTGTAATTAAAAAAGTGCCGTAAGGCACTTTTTTAATTATATTTTGACTTCTTTAAAACCGCTTGAAGTCAGCGTTAAAACACTATTAAAACCGTTGGCTTTAACATATTCGATGGCTTTGTCAAACTGATAACAAAGTGTTTCTTTTGAGTGTGTGTCGCCTGTTAAAATAATATTACCGTTTTTTTCTTTTATCCGTTTTAAAATAAACGGTGCAGGGTAGGGTGTTGATCTGTATCCGCGTGATATTGCACCTGTATTGACTTCAAAAACAAGCCCGTTTCTTACAGCACAGTCAACTGTATCAAGTACGGCGTTTACATACCTTTGATTTGTTATATCTATCATTGGTGTTTTTTCGTTAAATTTTGTAACAAGGTCAATATGACCGAGTATGTCACCTCTGGCTTTTGACAGTGCCTCAAAATAACTCTCGCAATAAGCGTAAATATCACCGCCAAAACATCTATCCACATCGTTTTTTATCATATCAGCCGAAAAATCAACCGTCAGATATTCACTGCCTGATTTTACATAGTGTGCCGAGGCTATTACATAATCAAATGCATCAAGCGGATAATTTGAAAATATATCTGCTTCAATACCGCATAAAACGTCAATGTCAAGTTCTGATTTCAACTCGTTTATATCTTTTATATAGTTAAGAGTGCCTTCTTTTGTCATACAGTAGGAAGTATCAAAATATGTATACCCGTGACCTGTAAAACCGATAGCTGAACAACCCAGACGTTTTGCTTCAATTGCCATTTCACGCGGTGTGTTTTTTCCGTCGCAGTAGGTTGTATGAGTGTGAAAATCACCTAAAATCATTTTGTCATTTTCTCCTGTTTAATTTTGTGGTTTATGATATGGCGGGAAGCAAGCTCACGTTTGACTTCTTCAACAGGTATTCCCATTTCCACCATAAGTACAAGCGCGTGATAGCATAAGTCAGCCAGTTCGTATACTGTTTCATTATGATCGTCAGCTTTAGCGGCAATTATGACCTCTGTACACTCTTCACCAACCTTTTTGAGTATTTTGTCAATACCTTTATCAAACAGGTAAGATGTGTAAGAACCTTCAGGGCGTGTTTTTTTTCTGTCAATCAATAAATCATAAAGCCCTTCAACCGAGAATGAGTTTTGTTCGCCCTTGAATACAAGGTTATTAAAGCAGGAGTCTGTTCCCATATGGCAAGCAGGGCCGTCCTTTATAACTTCAACCGTTAAAGCATCTTTGTCGCAGTCCGCTGTGATGCTGACGATATGTTGGAAGTTGCCGGATGTTTCGCCCTTTCTCCACAATTTTTGTCTTGAACGAGAGAAAAAGCAGGTTTTTCCCTCTTTTATACTTATTTCAAGACTTTCTCTGTTCATATATGCAAGTGTTAAGACTTTTTTACTGTACGCGTCTGTTACAATGGCAGGTATAAGACCGTTATTATCAAATTTAAGTTCGTCAATATTAATCATTTTCAATTCTCCTTGCAGGTATACCGTTTTGTATTAATTCTTGCTTAAGGTCGGATATTTTAACTTCACCGAAATGAAAGACTGATGCGGCAAGACCTGCGCTTATACGCGGAAGTGTTTTAAAAAGTGTCACAAAATCTTGCGCTGAGCCGGCACCGCCCGATGCGATAACAGGAACATTTACTGAGTTTAATACCGCGTTTAGCATTTCTATATCAAAGCCGCGTTTTACCCCGTCAGTGTCGATACTGTTTACAACGACTTCACCGGCACCGTTAGAAACACAGCGTTTTATCCATTCAATAGCTTCCATACCTGTATTTTCCCTTCCGCCCTTTGCAAATACGCGAAAAATACCGTCAACACGCTTGATATCTACCGACAGTACAACACACTGATTGCCGTATCTTTTCGCTGCTTCATATACAAGTTCAGGGTTTTTAATTGCTCCGCTGTTTACGCTTACCTTATCTGCAACGCAAGACAGAACCCGTTCGAAATCAGACAGTGCATTGATGCCGCCGCGTACGGTAAGCGGAATAAATACTGTGCTTGCAGTCTTTTTTAGTATATCGGTAAACAAACCTCTGTTTTCAAAGGATGCGGTTATGTCATAAAATACAAGCTCGTCTGCACCGCATTTACTGTAATAATCCGCAAGCTCAATAGGCGAATTGACATCGCTGAGTCCTTCAAAATTTACACCTTTAACTACTCTGCCGCCTTTAACATCAAGGCAGGGTATTATACGCTTTGTTATCATATCAATCCCTCACAGACCTAAGTGCATCTTCAAGCCGCACAGCACCTGTGTAAAGCGCTTTGCCGACAATTGCACCATACATATCCATAGCTTTAAGTTCTTTTATGTCCTCAAGATTTGATACACCGCCCGAGGCAGTAATGTCGAGAGTGAATTTATTTTTCAGATCACGGTACATTTCAAGGTTAGTACCACTCATCATACCGTCCTTTGACACGTCGGTACAGATAATATTTTTAACACTTTTTTTTTGCATCATTTCAAAAAAAGCTTCACAGGAATACGTTGATAGTTCTGTCCAACCTTTTATTGCAACGAATCCGTCTTTTATATCAATGCCTACAGCAATCTTATCGCCAAATCTTTCAAGACACTCGTCTAAAAATTCGGGATTCTTTACTGCCGCTGTGCCGAGAATTATGCGTGAAATGCCGGTATCGATATAACGCTTTACCGTTTCAATATCGCGTATACCGCCGCCCAGTTCTGTAAAAAGATCAGCTGTTTTTACTATTTTTTCAACCGTTTTAAAATTATCGGTTTTTCCTGACAGAGCACCGTCAAGATCTACCAAATGTAAAAAGTTTGCACCTATCGCTTTAAAAGACAGAGCAACTTCCCACGGTTTTTTGCTGTATACTGTTTTTTTATTGTATTCGCCCTTTTCAAGACGCACTGCCTGTCCGTCTATAAGGTCGATAGCAGGTAAAATAATCATAATTAAATCTCACAAAATGCTTTAAGAATTTTAATGCCCACATCACCGCTTTTTTCAGGGTGAAATTGTGTGCCGAATACATTATCTTTTTGTACCGCGGCGGTAAGCGTAGTAAAGTATTCACTTGTCGCAATTACATCACTACAATCAGTGCCGTGGTACGAATGTACAAAATATACGCAGTCACCGTTTTTTATGTATTTAAAAATGGGGGACGGTTTTATAATATTCAGTGCATTCCAACCCATATGCGGAATTGTTGTATTTTCAGGTACTGCTTCTTTTATGGGTTTTACATTTCCGCCGATAAGTGAAAGACCGTTGTGCAAACCGTATTCGTAACTTTTGTCAAACAGCATTTGCATACCAAGACAAATACCAAGTATCGGCTTGCCCGATTTCGCTTCTTGCTGCAAAAATTCAAACATACCGTGTTGGTGCAGTTTTTCTACCGCATCACCGAAAGCACCGACACCGGGAAGTATTATTCTGTCAGCATTTTTTATTGTTTTTTCATCATCAGTCACCACGGTATCTTCACCGATAAGCGATAGCGAGCATTTGAGTGAAAACAAATTGCCGACACCGTAATCTATTATTGCTAACATTAAAGCACCCCTTTGGTAGAGGGTATCTCATCTTTGAGAACTGTATCCTTTGCACAGGCAAAACGCAGTGTTCTTGCAAGTGATTTAAAAAGTCCTTCGATTATATGGTGTGTGTTTTTTCCCACAAGGGTTTTGGCGTGCAGTGTTATTTTCGCATTGGAAACAAAAGCGCCTAAAAACTCCTCGACAAGTTCTGTATCAAAGTCTCCCACGCGCGATGAGGGAAGATCAAGTTCACATACAAGATATGCGCGGCCGGAAATGTCAACAGCTGTCATTATAAGAGCCTCGTCCATCGGCAACAAAGTATGTGAATAACGTGTAATACCGCGTTTATCTGAAAGTGCTTTATTAAATGCCTCACCCAAAGCTATTCCTATATCCTCAGCACTGTGATGGAAGTCGACCTGAGTGTCACCGTTACAGTTGAGTTTTATATCAAACCTTGCGTGTTTTGCAAGAAGGTTCAGCATATGGTCAAAAAAGCCGTTTCCTGAATTTATTTCACTGATGCCGGTACCATCGATATTTAGTGAGATAGTTATATCCGTTTCATTGGTTTTTCTTGTGATATCACTTGTTCTCATCTTTATCCATCCTTTCTAAAACATTTATAAGAGTTGTCATTTCATTGCGTGTTCCGATAGTAATACGTAAATAATCACATATCCGCTCTGCTTTGAAATGTCTGACGAGTATGCCGTTTGATTTAAGGTACAAATACATACCTTCTCCTGATTTACCTTTCTTTTTTGCAAATACAAAGTTTGATTTTGAGTTCAGGTACTCAAAACCGAGTCTGTCTAGTTCTTTACACAAAAATGCACGATTTTCTATTACAGTTTGTACATTTTTATCGTAATATTCCTGCGAGTCGAGTACTGCACAGGCGGCAGCTTGTGTAAGACTGTTTATGTTATAGGGGTTAGTGGAGTATTTGATTTTGTTAAGATCGCAAATTATTTCACGGTCAGCAATTGCAAAACCAAGTCGTGCACCTGCAAGTGAGCGGGATTTTGAAAATGTCATAACAACTATTAGATTATTATACTTCTTAGTTAAGGGTATAGCACTTTCACCGCCGAAGTCAATGTATGCTTCATCAATGATTACAATATTGTTCGGGTTTGTTTTAACTATATTTTCAATGACTGATAGCGAAAGTGCAATACCCGTAGGTGCGTTTGGGTTTGCTATAATAATGTTTTTGTTTATGTTAGTATAGTCTTTGGGATTTATCTCAAGTGTATCGGTAAGCGGAATTTCTTTAAAATCCGAGTTGTAAAGTTCGCCGAACACTTTGTAAAATCCGTAAGTTATATCGGGAAATACTACAGGTGACAGCTTATCAAAGTATGCTGCAAAGCAGAAATTTAAAATTTCATCCGAACCGTTACCTAAAACGATATTTTCCTCACTCACACCGTAATGCTTTGCAAGGCGCGAGGTGAGTTCAGTACAGTCGGGTTCGGGGTACAACTGCAGATTTTTTGCACGTCCCTGTATTACCGCTTTCTCCAGATTTGGTGATGGGGGAAATGGTGACTCATTTGTATTAAGTTTTATGTACTGCATATCTTTAGGCTGTTCACCCGGTACATATTCTTTAAGCATACTTAGACGATTAGATAAAAATTTACTCATAATTTATTCCTCAAACCGAACAGTTACGCTTTTTGCGTGTGCAGTAAGTCCTTCTGCCTTTGCAAAGGCGTCAACATCGCGGTATACATTTTCAAGCGCATCTTTTGAATAGTAAGTATATTGCATTTTTTTAACAAAGTCGTCAACTGATAACGGGCTTGAAAAGCGTGCAGTACCGCTGGTGGGAAGTGTATGGTTTGGTCCTGCAAAATAATCGCCAAGTGCTTCGGGGCAGTACCTGCCGAGGAATACGGAGCCTGCATTTTTTATACGTGAGAGCCATTCAAACGGCTCGTCTGTGCATATTTCAAGATGTTCAGGGGCAAGTTCATTTGCTATATCAACAGCACAGAATAAATCGTTTGCAACAATTATTTTACCGTTTTTGTCAATTGACTCGCGTGCGATATCACATCTTTTAAGTAAAGGAATCTGTCTTTCAAGTTCTGCGGATACTTTTTTTGCAAGTTCGTTGCTGTCTGTAACAAGTACAGCACTTGCCATTCTGTCGTGCTCAGCCTGTGAAAGTAAGTCTGCTGCAACATATTTCGGGTTACTGTTCTTGTCGGCTACCACAAGTATTTCAGAAGGACCTGCGATCATATCTATAGCCACTTTACCAAATACCTGACGCTTTGCCTCGGCAACATATGCATTTCCGGGTCCTACGATTTTATCGACACAAGGTACTGTTTCGGTACCGTATGCAAGGGCTGCTATTGCCTGTGCCCCGCCTGCTTTGAAAATCCTGTCAACGCCTGCAATGCGGGCGGCAACAAGTATTGCAGGTGCGATGCTTCCGTCAGAAAGCGGCGGCGTTGTCATTGCGATAAGCGAACAGCCTGCAAGCTTTGCAGGAATACAGTTCATTAAAACAGATGACGGATATGCTGCAGTACCGCCTGGAACATACAATCCGACGCGTTCAATAGGAAGAACAAGCTGTCCTGTAACAGTGCCGCTTTTTGAGTTTGTTATAAAACCGCTTTTAATCTGGTTTTTGTGAAAGGCTTCAATATTACTTGCAGCCGTCTTGATTATTTCAATAAGTTCGTCGGAGACTTTTGTAAATGCTTCATCGATTTCTGCTTTGGTGACTTCAAGACCGGAAAGTGTCGCTTTGTCAAATTTCTCGGCATATAAAAAAAGTGCTTTGTCGCCGTTTTCACGTACATCTTTAATAATTGTTTCTACCGTGTCACCAACGCGTGTTACGGCAATATCGCGGATAAACAGATCATTTTTATCCATTTCGTTAAAGTTCAGTATTTTTATCATTTCAGTGTACCATTATTTATACGGTTAACAATTTCTGTTATCCGTTCGTTTTTGAATTTATAACTTACTTTGTTAGAAATAAGCCGTGCGCTTATCTCTTCAATAGTTTCATAGGGGAAAAGGTTGTTTTCAAGCAGTGTTTTTCCTGTTTCCACAATATCAACAATAACATCCGAAAGACCTAAAAGCGGTGCTATCTCAATAGATCCGTTTAGTTTTATAATATCGATCTCGCGGCTTTTTTCAGCGTAATACCGTTTTGCGATGTTTACAAACTTTGTGGCCACGCGAAGTGTCATATCGGGGTTGTCACGAAAGTCCTTTGTAGCAGCCACTGCCATACGGCATTTTCCTATACCAAGGTCACAGAGCTCATATACGTCAGGCGCATATTCGGAAAGTATATCTTTGCCCGCTATGCCAATATCGGCAGCGCCTTTTTCGACATAAATTGCAACATCGGACGGCTTTACCCAGAAATATCTGACACCCTTGTCCTTGTTTTCAAATATCAGCTTTCTGTTTTCTTCTTCAATAGACGGACACTCATACCCTGCATTTTTAAATATAGCGTATGCCTTTTCACCCAGTCTGCCTTTGGGCAGGGCAATGTTTACAAATGTATCTGTCATTGCTTAGCCCCTCCTGAAATATCAATTATCTCACCCGCGCATACATTATCGGTACTGCTTTGTGCAAGTACGCTTTTACCGCTCTTTATTATTGCGGTTGCTTTTTTTGAAACAAGCGAAGGAGGTGTGTTTTCATCATATATCAACAGCACATCAACATCCGTTTTGTTTTCACCGGCACAAAGCCTGTCAAGGTCGGATGGATATACGGCAAAGCCGATAGCACCGCCTTTTTTATTAAAGCCTTTGAGCACCTTATCGTATCTGCCGCCTGAAAGTACACTTTGTGGGATTCCGTTTACATAGCCTTTGAATATTATACCGTTGTAATAACGCATATCGTTTGTCATTGAAAAATCAAAACGCAGACTATCTTCTATACCGGAGTCTTTTAAAATATCAACAATGCTTTCAAGTGCTTTTATACTTTTTGCCATTTTCTCATTTAACTGCATACTACGCATTTTTTCAAGACAGTCATACGGCTTTCCGTAAATTGCACACGCTTTGCAAAGCATTTGTGGATCTTTACCTATACTATTGCATATCTTTTGTATTTCATCAGTATTTTTCTGACTGAGTAAAAACATAAGCGAATCTCTGATATCTGCATTGTCGGTTATTTCATCGATAAGGCCGGAAACAAATCCCATATGTGATATTTCGAGTAAAAAATCATTTCCCATTATTTCAAGGCTTTTATACGCAAGCGTTAACACTTCGCTTATACAGTACATATCGATATTTCCGATACATTCAAGACCTGTTTGCATTATCTCACGAAAACCGCCGCCGTTTGTACGGTATACGCTCTCATTATAATATACCTTATGCATACCACCGCTGTTTTTGGTGTTTTTTATGATGGACAGCGTGATATCCGGCTTTAAGGCAAGCAGTCTGCCGTCCGTATCCGTGAAAGTTAAAATATTACTGTCTGTTAAAAAACTTTTATTGTTTGCATACAGGTCGTATTCTTCAAACTTACTGACTTTGTAATGCCTGTAGCCGTATGAACTGTATAGTTTTCTAAGGGAAAAAACTGTACGCTCACTTGGTAAAAATGCAGTATCATTCATTGTTTTCAAGCCTCTCAAACACTATTCTGTATCCATCTTTACCATAACAAAATGAACGGTTGACACGACTTATAGTTGCAGTACTGGCACCGGTCAACTCAGCAATTTTATTGTATACTTTTTTCTCTGTAAGAAGTTTTGCCACCATCATACGCTGTGACAGATCAAGCATCTCTTTGGTAGTGAGCAGATCTTCTAAAAAGTTACTTATTTCTTCTTTTGTTTCAAGAGCCATAAGTGCATTTATAAGTAAATTTGCACCTTCAGTTTTAAATACATCCATTATATTAACTCTCCATTATCATATTTACTTTAGTATGATAGCACGGTGATACACGAAAGTCAATAAAAAAAGCGGAAAAATTTCCGCTTTTTTTATTTCCATAATCCTATTGCATAGCATGTCTTTACGTGCTCATTATATGTTTTGTTATAGTAGAAGTTGCCCTCGTCATCCGTTACGAAGTAATAGTAATCGGTATCGGACGGATTAAGCACAGCATCAATGACATCAAGACCGGGTGAGTTAGTGGGAGCTATGGGGAGTCCGATACAGGAATAGGTATCATAAGCATTATACATAGCGTCGCTGTAGTTATTCAGATCTTTTAAAGCTTTTGCGTATGTAGTAGTGGGGTCCGACTGCAACTGTCTTAATTCGGCAGAGTTAAGCCTGTTCCAGAAAACAGAGGATATATTTGCCATAGATTCTACCGAAAATGCTTCTGCCTGAATAACGGAAGCAAATGTTATAAGTTCGTTAACAGATAGACCTTTTTCATTAGCCTTTGTGATTATATCATCCGTTACATAGTTTGAAAAAGCGCGCAGCATTTCAGTGACTACTTCCTTTGCAGTTACTGTGTCTGCACGGAATTCATATGTAGCGGGGAATAGGTAGCCCTCCAGCTTGTATGCGATTATGTCCTGATTGCGCTTTTTCAGCTCATCAATAAAATCAAAATCATAATCGTAACTGTCTGCAGCAATTAAAAATTCTTTAGCAGTGCAAGCACCTGCGTTTTCAACTATTTCTGCAATACCGCGTATATTTTTACCTTCGGGCACCGTGAATTTAATATATTCAAGCCGCTCATCAGGGTCAGAGAGTTTTTCACACAGTTCTTTGTAGGACATATCAGCGGTGAGTTTGTATTTGCCGTTATACCAAACAAAGCTCGGGTATTTTTCTTTGAGATAACCCAAAAAACGCACGGAAGATATTATAATTCCTTCTTCTTGCAGTTTGGCAGCAACTTCGTTTTCAAAGTCACTTTTTTCAATAACAAGCGTGTATTCGGTATCGGGTTGTTTTATTCCGTTTTTATCAAAAAAGAACGGCAGATAGTTTTTAACTTTTATACCGCCAAAGATACCGACAGCGATAATTACTACTGCGGCAAAAAAGAGTATCAGTCTTTTTTTCATTTATCTGACTCCTTGATTTTTGTGATATCGTACGGTGTTGTCTGGTATACAAAATAGTTAAGCCAGTTGGTGTATAGCAGATTTGCGTGTGATCGCCATGTTACTGTAGGCGCATTGTTGTCGTCATCGTTGGGAAAATAGTTTTTTGGTACAGATATGGGAAGACCGAGATTTTTGTCACGTAAATACTCTCGGTTCAATGTGTCTGCATCATATTCCGAATGTCCGAACACAAAAATCTGACTGCCGTTTGAGTTTTTAACGGCATATACACCTGCTTGCTTAGATGATGCGAGAATTTTTAGTTCGGGTACAGCCTCAATATCCTCACGTTTCACGGAAGTATGCCGTGAATGAGGTGCCATAAACACATCATCAAAACCGCGGAATAGTATTGCATTCTTATAATCTACGATGTGCCTGTATACACCAAATAATTTTTCGGGAAGAGTGTATTTATTAATTCCGTAATGATAATAAAGTGCCGCCTGTGCACCCCAGCAAATGTGGAAAGTGCTGTGTACGTGGCTTTTTGTCCACTCCATTATTTCACACAGTTCATCCCAGTACTCAACTTCTTCAAAGGGCAATTTTTCAACCGGTGCACCTGTTATTATCATTCCGTCAAATGTTTTATCTTTAACCTCGTCAAAGGTTTTATAAAAGGTAAACAGATGTTCTTCGGATATGTTTTTTGATTTATATGAACTTGTATGCAAGAGTTCCATTTCAATTTGAAGAGGTGAGTTGCCCAAAAGCCGTGCAAGCTGTGTTTCCGTTTCGATCTTAGTCGGCATAAGGTTTAACACAAGAAGCTTTAGAGGACGTATATCCTGCGTTATTGCACGCGTTTGGGTCATAACAAATATATTTTCCGCATTAAGCGTTTTTACGGCAGGAAGCTCGTTTGGTATTTTAATAGGCATTATTACATTCCGTCCTATATATTATTAAGTGCTTGCTCAATATCTGCAATAAGGTCTTCAGTTCCCTCAATACCACAGGAGAAACGTACAAGGTCAGCGGATACGCCAGCTGCTAAAAGTTCCTCATCCGTCATCTGACGATGGGTGGTGCTTGCGGGGTGTAAGCAACAGGAACGAGCATCTGCTACATGTGTTTCTATTGCTGCAATCTTTAGTCCTTCCATAAACTTGCAAGCTGCCTCACGTCCGCCTTTTATACCAAAGCTGACTACGCCGCAAGAACCGTTTGGAAGATACTTCTGTGCAAGTGCATAATCTTCGTCTGTGGGAAGACCACAGTATTTTACCCACTCAATTTTGTCGTGTGCATAAAGGTATTCTGCAACCGCCTGTGCATTTTTACAATGCTGTTTCATACGTACGTGCAGGCTTTCAATACCGAGATTTAATAAGAAAGCTGACTGCGGAGACTGGACAGAGCCAAGGTCGCGCATAAGCTGTGCAGTAGCTTTTGTAATATATGCACCTTCAAGACCAAAGCGTTCGGTATAGGTAACACCGTGATAGCTGTCATCAGGAGTGCATAGACCGGGAAATTTTTCAGGATATTTTGTCCAGTCAAATTTGCCGGAGTCAACAATACATCCGCCTACAGCAGAGCCGTGGCCGTCAAGGTATTTTGTGGTGGAATGTGTGACTATATCCGCACCCCATTCAAAAGGACGGCAGTTAACAGGTGTTGCGAATGTGTTATCGATTATCAGCGGACAGCCGTTAGCGTGAGCCGCTTTGGCAAATTTTTCAATATCAAGAACATTTAATGCAGGGTTTGCGATGGTTTCACCAAATACTGCTTTGGTATTTGGTTTGAATGCAGCTTGAAGTTCTTGTTCACTGCAGTTTGGTGAAACAAATGTAAAATCTATACCCATTCTACGCATTGTTACATTGAACAGGTTAAATGTTCCGCCGTAAATCGATGATGAACTTACGATATGGTCACCGCAACCTGCAATGTTGAAAATGGAATAGAATGATGCGGCCTGTCCGCTGCCGGTTAGCATTGCAGCAGTACCGCCTTCAAGCTCACATATTTTTGCTGCTACTGTATCACATGTGGGGTTTTGAAGTCTTGAATAGAAGTAACCGCTTGCTTCAAGGTCAAAAAGAGCACCCATTCCGTTTGCGGTAGAATATTTAAAAGTCGTTGACTGTATTATCGGTATTTGACGCGGTTGACCGTTTTCGGGGGTATAACCGCCCTGTACGCATTTTGTTTCAATATTACTCATTGCTGTTTCTCCTTATAAAAGTATAATTCCTTTTTTAGAACATTCTTTTTCCATATCTTCAGGCCATACAGATACCTGAACTTCACCAATATGTGCTTTTTCGAGCATAAGCATACAAAGCCTTGACTGGCCGATACCGCCGCCGATTGTGAGAGGTAATTCGTCGTTTGCGATCATCTGGTGGTATGTATACTTCATTCTGTCAGTAGCACCTGCCGCTTCAAGCTGTCTCGCAAGTGATTTTTTATCAACACGGATGCCCATTGACGAAAGTTCAATGGCACGTTCTAAAACATCACTCCACATAAGCAGATCGCCGTTTAAAAGCCAATCGTCATAATCGGGTGCCCTGCCGTCGTGCTTGCTGCCGCTGTTAAGTGTATCTCCTATCTGCATTATGAAAACGGTTTTCTTTTCCTTGGTAATAGCATTCTCCCTTGCGTGTCCGTCAAGATCAGGATACATATCTTCAAGTTCCTGTGTGGTTATAAAAAACGGTGTCTCACATGTTGTGTGTGTAAGACATGGATGGTTTGCTTTTACTGTCAGATGTGTAGCACATACTGCGCGGACTATAGATGTAACAGTAGATTTCAGATAATCAAGAGTTCTGTCTTCTCTGGTGATTATCTTTTCCCAGTCCCATTGATCAACGTAAATGGAATGCAGGTTATCTGCATCATCATCACGACGGATTGCGCTCATATCTGTATAAAGACCTTTTCCGACACGGAAGTTATACCGCTTAAGCGCCATACGTTTCCACTTTGCAAGTGACTGAACAACCTCGGCTTCGCCGCCGATTTCTTTCATAGAAAAATGAACTTTGCGTTCGACACCGTTCAGATCATCATTGATTCCACTGTTTGCACGTACGATAACAGGTGCTGTAACGCGTTCAAGATTAAGCGCTGATGCAAGTACCTTTTCAAAGGTGTCCTTTACAGTCTTAATTGCGCGTTGTGTTTCAAAAATATCAAGTACCGGTTTGTACCCTTCGGGAACTGTCAATTGTTTCATAATTGCTCCTTGGATTTATAAATTACCATTTATTTTAACATTATAATACAATTATTTCAATATATTTCTATACATTTGTAGCGTCAAATATTAGATAGAAAATTTTTGCACATTCTGCGCGTGTGATATTGCTTCTGGGACGAAATCCTTGCTCGTCACCAATCATTATCTGTAATTTATTGCAAATGAGTATATTATCCTTTGCATAGTCCATAATTTCAGAGAAGTCTTTGTAAAGCTTTTTTAGTTCGGAATTTAACGTTTGAGTGTCTATTACAGGTATTTCCTGACCGTTATAAGTGCCCAACATTTTTAAAAGGCGTACGGTGACTGTTGCAATTTCCTGTCTTGTAGCATAAGCATTTGGATTGAATTTGTTTTCACCGACTCCGTTAACAATGCCGAGTGCTGAGCATTTTGTAACATACTCATAATGCCAGTTATTTTTTGTTACATCTTTGAATGAAAGTGCGCCGTTTGTATGATATATAACGATGTGTTCTGTTGCTTTAACTATCATTGCACAAAGCTGGGCACGTGTGATATTGGTTTTAGGCTCGAATTTGCCATCGCCTACGCCGTTCATTATACCTGTTGCACCTGCACCGTTTATATATCCGTAATACCACTGTTTTGTGTCGGTAACATCTGAAAACTCAAAAGTTGAGAGAGAAAAATCTCCAATATAGTTTGTTTCAAATTTTAACTGTCCGTTTTTAAAACCGTTATTGTTAAGCGTGGTTTCGAGAAATGTAATTCTTGTATTGACTGATAGAGAACTGTCTTTCAAAGTGTATCTGTTTTTAAGTGCAGTTTGTACAATATCTTTTGTTTCTCCGCTTACATATGTTAATTTTGCATTAAGCGAGTGTTTTTTCAATGTGAATGTAATACTTTTCAAATTAAAATCGTAGAAATTGTTTTTATCACACAGAACATTCATATTGCCTTGTGTGAAACTGTAATATTTAATATCCGAAAGAGCATATATTTCTTTCAAAGCCTGTGCAGATACTACAAATTCAGATACATCAGATGTACCGTTAAATTTAAGCGTGTTGCCGGATATATTATTCTTTATGTATTTCTGAGCGTCTGTTATATTGGTTACTGTACTGTTTGCAAGAGCAAAAACAGGCAGACTTAGGAGTAGTATTAAAACCGTAAATATCGAAACTATTCTTTTCAATGTTATCACCTCGAATTAAGTATAACATATAAACTGTTCTGTAACAATGGAAATTATATACGCAGACCTTTGGGCAGATGGTTTTTTATTTTACCGTTAGAGCCTTTACCGAAGCCAAGACAAAGCCCATTATACATCACGCCGCAAAATCCTTTGGATTGTCCGTTTATCTCTTCACCGTGCAGATAGTTTAAAGCGGTATCATAATCAACATTTTCACAGTTCTCAAACGCTGATGGTTTGAGGGCAAGAGCCAAATGATGATCAGGCTTGAAAATATTTCCTGTTGCCGAGCCAAGTTTTACGCCTGCACGAAGAATGCGTACAGCCTTTGGTGATGGCATATCGACAGGTAGTGCATATTTTACACCTGCAAATTCCATTATACCGTATTCGCCGCTGCTTAAAAAATCCGGTGTGCATATATTTTTTAAACAATCAAAATTTTTAACGGTTTTAAATGGTTTTACCCATGATTTTTCATTCTCATATATTTTGGTAAGTGCACATACAAAATGCCCTTCACCGCCGTTTTTTATAAATATCCTTCGAGCCTTATCAAGACCTAATAATCCCTTTTCACCAAAATCAAGACCGGTATCTGTGATTTCAAATTCAGGGTGATTTTCAAGGAAATTAATTATGAGTTTTTCGTTTTCTTCAAGGTTATATGTACAGGTGCTATAAACCAGTCTGCCGCCTGCTTTAAGGGTTTTTGCACAGTTTTCAAGTACTGATCTCGAACGTTTTGCGCACATCTGAACAAGTTCATGTGTCCATTCTTCAAGTATTGACGGATGCTTTCTGAACATCCCTTCGCCCGAACAGGGACTATCCACTAAAACTTTGTCAAAATATCCTGTAAATACATCATGGAGTCTGTCAGTATAACAATTTGTGATAAGCGCGTTTGCAATACCCATACGTTCTATATTTCCGACAAGCGTAAGTGCTCGTGATTTGTTCACTTCATTTGCGACAAGCATTTTACACAGTGGCGCAATAGCGGTAGCTTTTGAACCGGGTGCAGCACACGCATCAAGTATGATATCGTCTTTTTGCGGATCAAGCGCTGTGATCGCAGACATTGCACTTGGTTCTTGTATATAGTATCCACCTGCCATATGCAGCGGATGATTACCTGCTTTATCTTCGTTTTGGATACGGTATCCGTATTTAAAAAATTCACAGGGTGATACATTAAACGGTGCAATTTGTTCAAATTGTTTGTTGGTAAGTTTTAATGGGTTGACTCTTACAGCGCAAAATGGCGAAGTGCCGATATATTGTGTAAGATCTGTAATGTTTTTCAGATATTCGATCATCAGAATATTTCCTCTTTGGTTGGTTTTATAAATCCGTTGCCGAGCACTCTGTTGGCATCAGCAATTATTACAAATGCGTGTTCGTCTGTTTCAAATATAATACGTCGGAGATGAGCTGATTCACGAAGGCTTACGGCACACATTATAAGTTCACGTTGGTTTCCCGTATAACCCCCTAATACAGATATAACTGAAAAGCCCCGTCCCAGTTCGTTTTGTATACCTGATTTAATATTTTCACCTCTGTCTGTAAAAATAAGATGCAGGTCACCCTGTGTTCTGCCGTGGAGCATATTGTCTAAAACAAGCGTCATAAGTATTATAAGTGTCATCGAGTACAAAGCTGTTTCAATACTTTGATATATAACAGCACCCAGTGCAACTATTATACCGTCAATTATAAGGACCAGTGCGCCAATTGACTTCTCCGGCTTTACACGCTGAACCATATATGCCAAAAGATCGCTTCCGCCTGTTACTATGCCTCTTGACATAACGATATATAAGCCCAGTCCCGTCAGTATTCCACCCCATATTGCACAGATGAGAGGGTCGGCATTATATCTATACGGAAACAGTAATTCAAATAAATCTATTACTGAAGAAAACAGTATTACCGCCCATATAACACGTATTGTATATTTAATTCCGCATATAAACACTGCTGAAATAATAAGCGGAACATTAACAATTATTATTCCTAAACCCAATGGTATTTTGAAAAGGCTGTTAAGAATTATTGCAATACCAGA
>JAZUOQ010000030.1:0-6155 GCA_045604775.1 Eubacteriales bacterium | reverse complement strand
ACGTGCGGCCTTCAGAGTCGGAGTCTGACGCTCTATCCAACTGGGCTACGGGCGCATTTATATCAGTTTATCACTTAAGCAAAATAAAATCAACTATAATTTAAAATTGATTTTCTTGTATAAGTATGATATAATATTCAGCCGTAAGAATAACAGGAGGGATCAATATGAAAGAAAATGTTCCAATGCTGTTTAGATGTTTAAAAAACTATAACGGCAAAACTTTTGTCGGTGATGTTATTTCCGGTGTAATTGTTGCAATAATAGCGTTGCCGTTATCTATCGCGTTGGCATTGGCATCGGGTGTTGGACCTGAACAAGGTTTGTATACAGCTATAATAGCCGGTTTTCTTATATCTTTTTTTGGCGGAAGTACTGTTCAGATATCCGGACCTACCGCTGCATTTGCAACCATTGTTGCCGGCGTTGTTGCAACTAACGGTATTGAAGGTCTTGCGGTAGCAACAGTTATAGCAGGTATTCTGCTGATACTTATGGGTGTTTTTCGACTTGGAAATCTAATTAAATTTATTCCTTTTACCATAACTACAGGTTTTACAGCAGGTATAGCTGTAACTATACTTATAGGTCAACTAAAAGATTTTTTTGGTGTTACATATCAAAACGGTGAAGCACCGATTGAAGCAGTTGAAAAAATCAAAGCATTCGCAAACAATATATCTACAATTAATGTTTGGGCAATTATGGTAGGTGTAATTGCGTTGGTAATTCTTATACTTTGGCCAAAAGTAAAAATATTAGGTAAAATACCTGCATCTCTTATTGCAGTAATTGTAGGGATATCTGCTGTTAAGATATTGGGACTGGATGTCAATACTATAGGTGATTTGTATACGGTAAGCAGCAAACTCCCTGTACCGTCATTGCCTAATATTAACTATTCACTTGTTAAAAATGTACTTCCTGATGCATTTACAATAGCAATTCTTGCTGCAATCGAATCACTTTTATCTTGTGTGGTAGCGGATGGTATGACAAATACAAAACACAATTCAAATACAGAACTTGTTGCACAGGGTATCGGTAATATCGGTTCAGCTCTGTTTGGGGGTATTCCTGCTACAGGCGCAATAGCAAGAACTGCAGCGAATATAAAAAGCGGCGGAAAAACACCTGTTGCAGGTATTGTGCACGCGATTGTACTTCTTTTTGTACTTGTGTTATTTATGCCGTATGCTGCACTTATACCAATGCCTGTTATTGCGGCAATACTGTTTAATGTGGCATACAATATGTGTCAATGGCGTCCGTTTGTTCATCTGTTAAGAACTGCGCCTAAAAGTGATATATTCGTACTTGTTCTTACATTTATGCTTACGGTAATATTTGATCTTGTGGTTGCAATAGTGGTAGGTATAGTTCTTGCCTGCATTCTGTTTATGAAACGTATGAGTGATGAAACAGATGTACATGGCTGGAAGTATATAGAAAATACTGTTGATGACACATCAAAATTCCGTAATATTTCACGGGAAATACGTGTGTTTGAAATAAGCGGTCCACTGTTTTTCGGTGCTGCGGACCGTATAGCGAAAATTACCGTTAAAAATTACACAAAATGTCTTATACTGCGTATGCGAAGTGTATCAGCTATAGATGCCACTGCTATGAATTCTATATCAAAATTATGTGAGGACTGTAATGCTAAGGGAATAACAGTCATATTCTCACACGTCAACCCACAGCCTATGCGTGTGCTTCAAAAATCCGGCTTTGTAAAAATGTATGGCAAGAACATTTTCTGTGATAATATTGACGAAGCGATTGAACTTGCAAATAAAATCATTGCGGATCGGTGATTGAAAATGATTGTTCGAAAATCAACATCGTGCGACCTTGTTCGCATACTTGAAATATACGAATCCGCGCGCAACTTTATGCGTAATAACGGTAATCCGGAACAGTGGTCAGTGAATTATCCACCTGTCGATATCGTTAAAGCGGATATTGAAAGCGGCATCAGTTTTGTGTGTGAGTTGGCAGGGGAGATATGTGCAGTGTTTGTGCTTGCTTTCGGTGATGATCCGTTGTACCGTGTTATTCAGGACGGTCAGTGGCTTAATGATTTGCCTTTTGCATCGGTACACCGTGTCGCTTCTGATATGACGGTGCGTGGTATTACAAAATCAATTTTTGATTACTGTAAAATAAAATCCGATAATATAAAATGTGATACACACCGTGATAATATACCTATGCAGCGTGCACTTGAAAAAAACGGCTTTTTGCCCGTCGGCACCGTATATGCCGAGGATGGAACACCGCGTATCGCTTATCATTACGTTAAAAATTGATTTTTCGCTTGATATATTTCATAAGAGGTATTATAATATAGTAATATTGAAAACAACGGAGAGATAAAATGGAAGTATTATACGAAAACCTTGCCAATCTTACATGGCAACAATGTGTTATGTGGCTAATCGGTGGACTTTTAATTTACCTTGCTATAAAAAAGGAAATGGAGCCTACTTTGCTTTTACCTATGGGCTTTGGTACAATTCTTGTAAATCTGCCCATGTCCGGTGCTGTCACTCAGATACACGAAGGTCTTGCAGAGATTGGTGTCATCGATTTGCTGTTTGATTCGGGTATAGCTAATGAACTGTTCCCGCTTTTACTGTTTATAGGTATCGGTGCGATGATCGATTTCGGTCCTATTCTTACTAACCCTAAACTTATGATTTTCGGTGCAGCTGCACAGTTTGGTATTTTCTTTACTTTGATTCTTGCTTCATTGTGTGGCTTTGAAATAAAAGATGCTGCTTCTATAGCCATCATCGGTGCAGCTGACGGACCTACCTCAATATTTGTTGCCAACTTCCTTGGCTCAAACTATCTCGGTGCCATAATTGTTGCGGCATATTCTTATATGGCACTTGTGCCAATTGTTCAGCCACCTGTAATCAAGGCAATTACAACCAAAAAAGAACGTCGTATCAAAATGACGTACGAGGAAAAGAATGTGTCTAAGCTTACACGTATCCTTTTCCCTATAATTGTTACTGTAATTACCGGTATTGTAGCACCTCGTGCTGTTGCACTTGTAGGATTTCTTATGTTCGGTAATCTTATCCGTGAATGTGGTGTTCTTCGCGGTCTTTCTGATACGGCACAAAATGTTCTTGCAAACCTCATTACACTTTTACTCGGTATCAGTGTTGCTGCAAGAATGCAGGCTGCTCAGTTCCTTAACAAAGAAACGCTTATGATTCTCGCTCTTGGCCTTCTTGCGTTTGTATTTGACACGGTCGGTGGCGTTATGTTTGCAAAGGTTATGAACCTGTTCTCAAAGAAAAAAGTTAACCCCATGATAGGTGCTGCAGGCATATCCGCGTTCCCTATGTCAGCACGTGTTATTCATAAAATGGGTCTTGAAGAGGATAATCAGAACTTCCTTCTTATGCATTCAATCGGTGCAAATGTTTCCGGTCAGATAGCATCAGTAATTGCCGGCGGCGTAATTCTTAACTTCTTTGGTTAATTCATATGTCAAAGTTTACAGTAAAAAAAATACTTCTTATATCAGCGGCTGTACTGCTTATGCTTGCGGTCGTTTTAAATCTTGGTACGGTGTTTGGTTTTGTCACTTTGATATTAGGTGTTTTAAAGCCCGTGGTAATTGGATTTTGCCTTGCATTTATCCTTAATATACCTATGTCATTTGCTGAACGTAAGTTATTCTTTTTTCTACTTGTTCCCGATAAGAAAGGTAAAACTCATAAAACACTTGCGCGAGCACTTAGTATTGTTTTGACCTTGCTGTTTTTGGTTTCTGTTATAGCGCTTATACTTCTTGTTATTGTACCGCAAGTCACCGCATCAGTACAGACTATTGCTCAAGCGTTTCCTGCGTTTACTGAACGTGCGCTTGCTTTTGTTGGCGATTTGCTTGAACGCTTTAATATCACGTCTGAGCGCATTTCAGAAATACTATTGGGCGGTGAAAATATACTTGACAAAATCGGTTCTCTTGCAGAAAAATATGTCAGTGCTTTCGTAAAACAGGCAGGCACAATTGGTTCAAATGTTATTTCTACTGTCACCGATATTCTGTTGGGTATTTTCCTTACTATCTATTTTCTCGCTCAAAAGGATTTGATTTTAAGACAGTTAACACGTCTTTTCAAAGCAACCTTTAAAAAGGTGGTTTTTGACCGTATTTGTTCCCTTGCCAGCCTCACACATAAGTCATTTGGCAATTTTATAAGCGGTCAATTGATTGAGGCAGTTATTCTCGGTAGCTTGTGCTTTTTGGGAATGTTGATATTCAAATTGCCGTATGCTTCGGTTGTGTCTGTGCTTGTTGGCGTTTCTGCTCTTGTTCCCATATTGGGTGCATGGATAGGCGGCGGTATTTCAGCTTTGCTGATTTTGATTAATAACCCAATAAAAGCGGTGTGGTTTATAATATTTCTTCTCGTACTGCAACAACTTGAAAACAATCTTATTTACCCTAAAGTCGTCGGAAAACGTGTCGGCTTACCGGGCGTATGGGTGCTTCTTGCAGTAATTATCGGGAATGGGCTTGTAGGTGCGCTTGGCGCACTTATTGCGGTTCCGCTCACTTCGGTTGCATACGCAATTGCTGAAGAATTTGTTAAAAATAAAGAAAAGTCCTTGGAGTAATCCAAGGACTTTTTAGAGGTTTATTATGTTGGATATTTGGCAATATTTAAAAACGGTAAATAAACCCATTTTGCTTTATGGCATGGGAAATGGTGCCGATAAAATATTTGATCGTGCTGACACTTTGGGAATAAAAATATCAGGTGTGTTTTGCAGTGACGGTTTTGTGCGCGATAAAAACTTTCACGGTTTTAAACTTATTGATTATTCAACAGCTCGTGAACAGTACGGTGATATGATTGTACTTACCGCTTTCGGCACTCAACTTAAGGATGTTATGGATAACATCAAACGCATCTCGCGTGAGTGTGAACTGTATGTTCCAGATCTTCCGGTAATAGGTGATGGTATTTTTGATTTGGAATATGCAAAAACACACAAAGCCGATCTTGAATTTGTTTATTCAGTTTTGGCTGATGATAAATCAAAACAGGTTTTTGAATGTATAATAGATAATAAGATAACAGGCAGTCTTGATTCTCTTATAAAGTGTGAAACAACAGTAGATGAAGCGTTTCAAAACATTGTAAAACCCGAAGCCTTTGGTACTTTTGTTGACCTTGGTGCATATAGGGGAGATACTGTTTTAGAATATCTGCATTATGCATATGGTGCTGAAAAGATATACGCAGTTGAGCCGGATAAAAAAAGCTTTTCTAAACTCATAACGCTTAATATTCCTCAAATGCAAGCCTTAAACGTTGCAATATCCGATACGGATGGAACAGCACTTTTTGATACACGTAATGGCAGAAATTCGCGGATTGATTTTAATGGTGACCCTCTTGTTGCGCGCAGCGTTGACAGCATACTGGATGGTAATGGCTGTACCTATATAAAAATGGATGTTGAGGGTGCTGAAAATCTTGCGATACAGGGCTCATATGATACTATTAAAAATTATAAGCCCAAACTCTGTATTGCGGCTTATCACCGTGTAGATGATATTTTTTCAATTGTAAAACAGGTACTCGAAATAAGACGGGATTATAAAGTGTATTTACGTCATTTTCCATATATACCTGCTTGGGATACAAATTTGTATTTCATCTAAACAAAATATTCGACAACAAAATATAATTTGAATGTATTTAACAAAAGGTCTGAATTCTATGAAATTATCTGTTGTATATTCCAAAAAGAAAACGCTTGAACTTATCCGTAATTTCGCTGAAACTTATGGGTATGATGTTGTATCTGAAAACAAATATACTCTGGAACCCACAGAAGAAGGTGGTGAAACACCTGATATAATTATCGGTGATGTTGACTTGCTTAACGGTGGTCCGCAAAAACTGAAAAATATGATTTACAGTACTTATGGCACCGATAAGCCTGTCGCTGTAATAACATACGGAGAGATTGCAAGGATACAAATCGTGGATTTCAATTCGGATATTTCTAAACCACAAACTCCTTTTGATTACGGAGAGGCAGAAGAATTATTACGTAACGCTGTGAGGCAAAATAAGAAAAATGAGTCAACAACCCAAAACTCAAAGTCA
>JAZUOQ010000029.1:0-4768 GCA_045604775.1 Eubacteriales bacterium | reverse complement strand
GGATAGAAGAACAGGAGCAAAAAGGTGTCACCGTCCCCAACAAAGCCGCCACACAGTTTGCACCGATACCGTGGAATCTACCAAGGATGCGTTTGGTGCGTTCTATCAGCAAGCACTTGTTAATTTAATAATATTTTTAGGACATTTTTCTGCACAAATACCACAGTGTGTACAGATTGAAAAGTCAATAACTGCGACATTGTCAACAACATGTACGGCATTGGAAGGACAATTCTTTTCGCAAATTTTACAGCCAAGGCAACCTGATTGACAGTTTTTACGTGTAATTGCACCCTTATCCTTATTTGAACAGTCAATAATGACAGCGCTGTCACGCGGAATAATTTCAATGACCTTTTTGGGACAAGCACTTACACAAGCACCGCAACCTATACAAACCTCTTTATCTATTTTTGCAACACCGTCAATAATTGAAATTGCACTGCAGGGACAAACCGAAGCGCACGTACCAAAACCTAAGCAACCGTATTTACATTCCATAAAACCATCTAGAAGTCTTGATGCTGCCGCACAATCAGTCATTCCATAGTATTCATATTTTTTATTAGCGTAAAGGTTACCGCCATTACAGCGAACATGTGCAACACACGGCTCAGCGGCAACGGTTTCAACACCTACAATTTTTGAAATTTTATCAAGCACATCCTGTTTACAAGACGGACAGCAGTTAATAGCCTCACCGTTGCTTACAATTGCATCTGCATAGTTTGAGCAACCTGCATAGCCACACCCACCGCAGTTTGCGCCGGGAAGCAAATTAGTAATCTGAGCTATACGTTCATCTTCCTTGACATAAAACATTTTTGATGCAAAGCTAAGTGCCGCGCCAAGAATAAGTCCCATAACACCAAGGATGGCCGCGGCAATAATTACTTTAACGATCATTGTGCACCTCCTAAAATTCCATACCCGAGAAGCCCATAAACGCAAATGACAGCAAAGCCGCTGTTATAAGAGCGATAGGCATACCCTGAAAAGCTTTTGGTATATCACAATATTCAATACGCTCACGCACACAGGCAAATATCCAGATAGCGAGCGTAAAGCCAAGAGCACAAAACATTCCGTTAAGAATTGAAAAAAGAAGCGAATAGCTTTCTGTGATGTTTGTAATTGCTATACCAAGCACAGCACAGTTTGTTGTTATAAGAGGCAAATAAATACCAAGTGCACTGTAAAGTGATGGAATCATTTTTTTGAGTGCCATCTCAACAAACTGAACAAGCGCCGCAATTATAAGTATAAATGCTATTGTTCGCAAATACTCAATACCTGCCGGCACAAGTACAAAGCGGTGAACAAGCCAGGTAATGAGTGATGACAGCGTCATTATAAATGTAACAGCCATACCCATTCCAAGTGCGGTATCGGTTTTTTTAGACACACCAAGGAAGGGGCAAATACCTAAAAACTTTACGAGACAGAGGTTTTCAACCAGTATTGCATTTATAGCAAACACGAAGATAGAAGCAAGCGAAACTGTCATTTGACTTCACCGCCTTTCTTTCTGTCTTTCATATACTGAACAAGTGCAATAAAGAAACCAAGGACTAAGAAACCGCCTGCAGGAAGCGCAAATATAGTAAGCGGTGCAACACCGCCAAAAATCGCAAAACCGAGAATTGTTCCTGAACCTAAAATCTCACGAACCGATGCAACACAGCTAAGCGCTATAGTAAAACCGATACCCATTGAAAGTCCATCAAGAATACTGGGCAACGGCTTATTTTTTGAAGCAAAGCTTTCTGCACGAGCAAGAATTATACAATTTACTACAATAAGCGGTATAAACAGACCAAGCGAATTGGAAAGAGCAGGGATATATGCCTGCATAACAAGGTCTATAACAGTTACAAAGCCTGCAATAATAACGATGTATGCTGCAATTCTTATTTTATCAGGAATGAGTTTACGCAAAACAGATATAACAAAGTTTGAACAAATGAGAACAAAAGTTGCTGCAGCACCCATTCCCAGCGCATTAAGAAGCGATGTAGAGGTAGCAAGCGTCGGACACATACCGAGAAGTTGAACAAAGGTTGGATTATTCTCTATAATGCCCTGTTTAAGATGATATATGATAGATGTTTTGTTTGGATTATCACTCATCGGCATCACCTCCCGAAATTTGTTTTACAACGCTGATTGCGGCATTGATACCGCGAAGATACGCTTTTGAAGATTTGGTAGCACCGCTTATTACAGCAATCTCATTGTTCGAAGGCGCACCTGTAACCGCTGTTATAGACGAGGATTTTCCGATAAACTGAGAAAGAAAATTTTCATCTTGTATTTTGGTACCAATACCGGAAGTTTCGGACATTGAGACTATACACGTATCCAAAACCTTACCATCGGTAGACAATGCTACTATAGTTTCTATAATACCACCATAGCCTTGCGGAAGTACTTTTACGCAATATCCAATATTTTCACCGTTTGCAACAGCTTTCCATACTCCGTCTATCGCAGTATCCTTACCGTCAGATGAAGTAATACTTGTAACATCAACAGTTGTCTCAACAAAACTATCTGCTTCAGGTAGAACTTCATTCAATGCTTTTGAAATATTCTCAGCAGAACGCTGTTCAATAACAGGGGCGGTAACATTATTTACAAAAGCTACGAGAAGCGCCATTAAACCTGCAATAACAAAAAGAGTTACAGACAGGCGCAAAAGATCACTTTTTGATTTTGTTGAAGAATTTTGCATATTTCTTTTCGCCTCCGAACTTTGTAGGGATAGTATGTTTATCTATGAACCAGACAAAGAAGTTCATAAGAAGAATTGCAAAGGAAACACCCTCCGGATAACCACCGAAATAACGGATGAACAGTGTTAGAAGACCGCATCCGACACCGAAAATGATTCTTCCAAGCGGAGTCACAGGGCTTGTAGCATAATCTGTAGCCATAAATATCGCACCAAGCATAAGTCCGCCTGAAAACAGATTATAGCACATAAACTGAATGCGGGATATATCGCTTATCGTAGGAAAAATAAACGTTATAAGCGCAACGGTTCCAAGGTATGCCACGGGTATATGCCATGTGATAACCTTTTTATAAAGCAGGTATATACCTCCGATTATAAGTAATACTGCCGAAGTTTCCCCGATACATCCGCCGACCGAACCGATAAATGTGTTAAAAAGCGGTACTTCATCAAGTATTGAAGCAGAGCCGTTTTTTAAATATGAAAGAGGAGTTGCGCTTGACACAATATCAACATTTCCGAAAAGAGAAAGTGAATGGGCTGTGTGATCAAGAGCATTATCGGCAGGCACCCAGTTTGTCATCATACCGGAAAAAGACAAAAACAGAAAAATCCTGCCAGATAATGCTGGATTTACTATATTTTTGCCTATTCCGCCATACAGCATTTTTACAACAACAATCGCAAATGCAGCACCAACTATAGGTAACCATACCGGAATAGTTACAGGCATATTGAAACCGAGAAGTATACCTGTAACGACTGCAGACAGATCAGAAATTGTCTGTTTTTTCTTAAAAACAAGGTTATAAAGATACTCAAATAAAACACAGGACAAAACACTGATTGCGACTATTACAAGTGCACGCAAGGAAAAGAATATCACTGAACCGATAAGTGCAGGAACAAGTGCAATTATCACATCACGCATAACGGTAGATACATTCTTTGTATCCTTGATATGAGGTGAGGACGATACATAATATAAACTTTTCATTATCTAGCCTCCCTCTTTCTTTTTTCTATAATATTCTGCTTAGAAAGACGCAGAAGTTGAACAAGCGGTATCTTTGCAGGACAGGTAAATGAACAGGAACCGCATTCGATACAGTCAGTTGCATTGAGTTTTTCACACATATCAAAATCGCGAAGATGTGCATACATACCGATATAGTTTGGAGTAAGTGACATAGGGCACGCACTGACACAGGCACCGCATCTGATACAATTTGATTCGCTGTCAACGGACAGTTCATTTTCAGTAAAGCATAGGATGCCGGATGTTCCTTTCACAACAGGTGTGTCAAGAGAATACTGAGCTATACCCATCATAGGACCACCCATAATAATTTTTTTAGTATCCGCGGTCATACCACAGTGTTCTACAAGAGCAGAGAACGGTGTACCGATACGTACATTAAGATTAGCAGGATTAGCAACGCCGCCGCCTGCAACAGTTACAAGCCTGCTCATAAGCGGCATACCGTTAACAACAGCGCGATAAACAGCAAGCACTGTAGCAACATTGAATATTGTACAACCAACCGCAGAAGGAAGTTTGCCGGAAGGAACTGTTCTTCCGCATACCGCTTTAATAAGCTGTTTTTCGCCGCCCTGTGGATACTTTGCGTGAAGTGCCACGACCTTGATATGCATTTTAGCGGTCGCTTTTGTAATAACCTTAATAGCACGCGGCTTGTTAGCCTCAACACCAACATAAGCATACTTGAGCCCAAAAATCTGACGAAGAATTTTTATACCTTCTATAAACTCATCTGTATGTTCAAGCATAACACGGTTATCAACAGAGAGATAGGGTTCACACTCAGCTGCGTTTATAATAAGGGTATCAATACCATCCTTAAGTGCAGACTGTATCTTAACATGAGTCGGAAAGCTTGCACCTCCCATTCCGGTAATACCGGCTTCACGTATAATGGAAACAAGTTCTTCATTTGAAAGTGATCTGTAATCCGGATGTGTGTTATTAAGTGTTTCGTGTGGGGCATCCTCAAAATCGTTTTCAACAAT
>JAZUOQ010000028.1:0-15380 GCA_045604775.1 Eubacteriales bacterium | reverse complement strand
AGCGTACATTTTCACTGTTAACACAAGTATGCGGACGGTCAGGTCGGGCTGAAAAAACCGGGTATTGCATATATTCAGACATATTCTCCAGAGTACGAAATAATAAAATTTGCAAAAGAGCAAAATTATGATAAGTATTTTGACTTTGAGATAAGCTTTAGAAAAGCTATGAACTATCCGCCTTTTTGTGACTTAATTCAGTTCACTGTCACTAATAAAGTTGAAAACTCTGCGCATAATGATGCGCTTAGTTTGTATAGTCTTATTGACTCATTCAGTAATGGTGAGTATTCGGATATACCTATACGTCTATTGTATCCGACTGTTCCTAAAATTGCAAAATTTAATGATAAATACAGATATAATCTTGTAATTAAATCGAGACTCTCTTCAAGATTGTACGAAATGCTTGAAAATTTGATTTATTACTTTGAACAAAATTTGAAATCAAATTTATCAATAAATATTAATCCTATGAACAATGTATGAGGTTAAAATGGCTTTAAGAGAAATAGTAAAAGATAATACAGAGTTTCTTTCAAAAAAATCACGTCCTGTTGAAATAATTGATGATCGTATTGTTCAGCTTGTTAATGATATGAAAGATACTTTAATAAAAGCTAAGGGCGCGGGTCTTGCTGCACCGCAAGTGGGAGTTTTGAAACGTATTTTTGTTGTTGATATTTCCCTCGATGGCACAGAACTAATGGAATTTATTAATCCGGAAGTATTAAAGGCAAAAGGTAAAAATGATAAATACATTGAAGGTTGTCTATCTTTTCCCGGCAGGAGTTTTAGCATTACACGCCCGCATAAAGTTGTTATAAAAGCACAGAATGTAAAGGGTGAATGGTTCACATTTGAAGCCGAGGATTTTATTGCTCGAGCTTTAATGCACGAGAATGACCATCTCAACGGAATAACAATCCCTCAGATCGGTAAAGAGGTTTTTGAATAATGAATAATAAGCTTCGCGTTCTGTTTATGGGCACTCCGGATTTTGCTTTGCCATCGCTTGAAATGTTATACGATAAATTTAATATATGCGCAGTATTTTGCCAACCGGACAAAGTTAATGCCAGGGG
The DNA here is from genome assembly GCA_045604775.1 of Eubacteriales bacterium. Classification (GTDB taxonomy): domain Bacteria; phylum Bacillota; class Clostridia; order Oscillospirales; family QAKW01; genus RGIG9041. The sequence goes on along the minus strand of JAZUOQ010000028.1, from coordinate 14,295 downwards.
AAACAAAGTTCTTTTTTCTCCAATTAAAGAATTTGCAATACAGCACAATATTCCTGTGTGTCAGCCCGAAACCTTAAAAGATAAAACCTGTTTACAACTTTTAAAATCGTTTGATCCGGAAATAATTGTTGTTGCTGCATACGGTAAAATTTTACCGAAATATATTCTTGATTATCCTAAATTCGGTTGTGTAAATGTTCATGGTTCGTTACTTCCTAAATATCGCGGTGCATCTCCGATACAGGCATCAATTCTTAATGGTGATGACCAAACCGGCATCACTATTATGAAAATGGGAGTAGGTCTTGATGACGGTGATATAATTTTACAAAGAATGATCAAAATAGGCGAATATGAAACAGCTGGTGAACTTTTTGATAGAATGAGTGTTCTTGGTGCCGAGGTGTTAAGTGACGCTATAGATGGTATAATAAACGGTACTGCGCAGTATGTACCACAGGACGAAAATTTGAGCAGTCACGTTTCGATGATAAATAAATCAATGGGTAAACTTGATTTTAGTCAATCGTCTAAACAAATTAAAAGACTTGTTTACGGTTTAAACCCTTGGCCGTCGGCTTTTGTCGAAGTATCCAGTGGTATAATAAAAATACACAAGGTAATCAAAGGTAATGTTACTGATCGTAAACCCGGTACATTTGTTTCGATTACAAAAAATGGGATAGAAATTGCTTGTGGTGACAATAATACAGTTATAATTACCGAAATTCAAAAGCAAGGTAAAAAGAAAATGGATGCATATTCATTTAGCTTAGGTATTAAAATTAATGTCGATAGCTCTATTTATGATTTATAGGTGATTTAATGTTTTATTATGATTATTATTCTTTAATAATTCTTCTTCCTTTATTTATTTTGTCATTAATTATTCAAGCCGTGCTTAATTCGACTTATAATAAGCTGTCTAAAGTTAATAATTCTCGTTTAACTACCGGTTGTGATATAGCACATATGATTCTTCAAAAATCAGGAGTCAGTAATGTGTCCATTGAATGTGTAAACGGTAAGTTATCTGATCATTTTGATCCTACAAAGAATGTTATTCGGCTATCGTATGATGTTTATAATGGAACTAGCATTGCAGCTATAGGTATTGCAGCACATGAAACTGGCCATGCACTACAGTACGCTCAACAATATTTTCCGGTAAAAATCCGTTCTTCTATTGTTGGGATAACTAACATAAGTTCTAAGCTACTGTATGTTGTAATTATGCTTAGTTTTATTGCACAAATACCGATTTTATGTGATATTGCAGTGTTGTGCTTTCTCATAATCTTTATTTTTCAATTAATTACGTTGCCTGTTGAGTTTAATGCCAGCGCACGTGCAATTAAAAATATTAAACAAATGAATTATTCCGATGATGATTTAAGTGGTGTTAGACGAGTTCTTGCATCAGCAGCAATGACATATGTTGTTGCAATGCTTATATCACTTGGACAAATGCTTAGCTATATTTTAAGAACAAAGAACAGAGATTGATGGATATTAGTAGAAAAACAGCACTTGATATACTTATTGAATTTGAAAGATCCGGTACTTTTCCTAATCTTGCTTTAAAGAAACATCTTCGAAGTATTGCTTCAAGCCGTGATAAAGCTTTTATAACAGCTTTAGTTTACGGTGTAATTGAAAAAAAGATACTTCTTGATTATTATATTTCAAAGGTATCAAGTGTTCGGTTAAAAAAAATTAATATAGTTATACTTAATATATTGCGTCTCGGACTGTACCAACTGATATTTTTGTCTACACCGGAAAGTGCAGCTTGTAACAGTTCAGTTGAACTTGCAAAAAAGAACGGTCAGTATAAAAGTTCCGGTTTTGTTAATGCAATTTTAAGGAAACTATCAGTTGAATATAAAAATATCAGTTTACCTGAAGATACACTACATCGATTATCTGTGAAATATTCGTTAAGTGTTCCGATTGTTGAAAAGCTTGTTCATTATTTGGGTGAAGATGATTTTGAAAATTATATGCTGTCTGGTAATGAATTAGTAAACAACATATATATTGCAGTAAATACTGTTAAAACCGATTCGGAATCATTAATATCTTTACTAAATTCTGAAAATGTATCCGTACAAAATACAGAGATACCCAATTTATTTAAGTTAAGTGGTCACATAAATATTGAAGCGTTAAATAGTTTTAATAACGGTTTGTTTCACGTAATAGGTCTACCTTCATATTTGACTGCTCTTGCTGTTTCTCCAAAACCAAATGATAAAATCATTGATATGTGTGCAGCTCCTGGTGGAAAGAGTTTTGCTATGGCATATTTATCCAATGATAAAGCACAAATTACATCATTTGATTTATACGAACATAAAACAAAAAACATTTCTAACGACTGTAAGAAGCTGGGTTTAAATTGCGTTAAAGCAGTAAGATCTGATAGTAGTAAGTTTAATAAAGATTTAGTTGGATATGCTGATCGAGTTTTATGTGATGTTCCGTGTAGCGGTCTTGGTGTTATTTTTAAAAAGCCGGATATTAAATATAAAAATTTAAATTTTGATGAGCTTTTGGAATTACAATCTAGAATTCTAGATAATGCATCAAAATATCTTAAAATCGGCGGTAGACTCGTATATTCTACTTGTACTATTAATCCCGAAGAAAATTCAATTCAAATAGAAAAATTTTTGAAACGAAATAATAACTTCATAATAGACAATGATGCTGTTATATTTGGTGAGTATAAAGGTTCAAAACTGTTTATGCCTAGCACTGATAAATGCGATGGCTTTTATATTGCAGTTTTGAAGAAAATCAATTGAGGTGAGTAGTATAAAACCTGACATTAGGTCGTTTACATACGAACAACTTGAAAATTTCATATTGGAACACGGGTACCCAAAGTTCAGAGCCAAACAAATTTTTAAATGGTTACACGCTGGTATTGATGAATTTGACCAAATGACTAATCTGCCTAATAATATGCGTGAAGAATTGGCTAAAATTTCTGATATATATCCAGTAAGGGTTTACAAAAAACTGATATCCAGTATAGATGGTACTGTCAAATTTATCTTTGAATTATTTGACGGCAATTTAATTGAAACAGTAATAATGAAATATAATCATGGTTACTCAATATGTGTTTCCTGTCAGGTGGGATGCAGAATGGGATGCAAATTTTGTCAATCAACAAAATCAGGCCTTGAACGTAATTTGACTTCCGGTGAAATTTTAGGTCAGATTTTAACTGCCCAAACTGAACTTGGAATACGCATATCTAACATTGTGATGATGGGAATAGGGGAGCCACTTGATAATTTCGATAATACCATAAACTTTCTTAAAATTGTTAATCATCCTGAGGGTGTTAATATTGGATTCAGACACATATCTGTTTCCACTTGCGGAATCGTACCGAAAATCAAACAGCTTGCAGATCTAAATATGCCAATAACTTTATCTATTTCATTGCATTCGGCTTATGATAAAACACGTCAAAGTATGATGCCCATAAATAAAAAATATAGTATAAATGAGCTATTGGATGCCTGCAGATATTATCAGTCAATTACAGGCAGACGTATTTGTTTTGAATATTCTTTAATTGACGGTGTCAACGATTCCGACAAAGATGCATGTGAACTTTTTAGAAAGTTATCCGGAATTATGTATCATATTAATTTAATTCCTGTTAATAAAATTGAAAACGGAGTTTTCACCGCACCGGATATGGCGGCGGTGGAAAGTTTTAATAAAAAGCTAATTGCCATGGGTGCTTCTGCGACTATTCGCAGAACTCTTGGCTCAGACATATCTGCATCATGCGGACAACTGAGAAGTAAATATCAACATAAAAGAGGTGATATACATTGATAATCTTTGGTGCAAGTAATAAAGGAATGGTGAGAAAAGATAATCAGGATTCCTATATGTTCGACACACTAAATCAATCGCTTAGCTATGCTGTTGTTTGTGATGGTATGGGTGGACATAGCGGTGGAAAAACCGCAAGTAGCACAGCAGTAAGCGTATTTGCTTCAAATATTATCGGTGTAGCCGATGATTTTAGTGAGTCTAAACTTGAGAGTATTCTGAAACAAACAATTTCCAGTGCAAATCATGAGATTTATAACAAAAGTCTAAGCGACTCGAATTTAACCGGTATGGGAACTACATTGATTTCTGCAATTGTAACTAATGATGAAGCTTATTTTGTCAATATAGGTGATAGTCGCGCTTACATTATACGTGATGAGATTATTAAGCGTGTATCACACGATCATTCAGCTGTTCAAGAGATGATTGATCAAGGTTATTTAACTGAGTCACAAGCACGAAATCATCCAAACAAAAATATAATAACACGTGCACTTGGTGTCGAAGATTACATTGAATATGATCTTTTTAAAGAAAAGGTAACAACTAACGATATAATTATTTTATGCACCGACGGTATTACTAATTATATTGATGATCTCGAAATTCCATTTGAAATAATAAAGAGCAACAACATTGAAACTGTGCCTCAAAAACTCATTGAATTGGCGAACAGCCGCGGTGGTGCTGATAATTCAACTGTTGTTATAATAAAGATTTAAGGAGGATATTGTCGTGGATAAATTAGTTGGTAAAACATTAAATGATAGATATATAATCACTGAAATTGTTGGTGTTGGAGGAATGGCATATGTTTATAAGGCTTTTGATAAGCTTGTAAACAGGGTAGTTGCTGTTAAAATTCTTAAAGAAGAATTTATGACCGATGCGCAGTTCCGTCGCCGTTTTTCAAATGAATCTAAAGCGATAACGATGCTATCTCAGAATAATATTGTTGATGTATTTGATGTTTGTCTTGAAGGCGATCTTATGTATATTGTAATGGAATACATAGATGGTATAACATTAAAAGAATATCTTGACAAAGTAAAAGTTCTTGAATGGCATGAGGCAGCATTTTATATTAAGCAAATTTTAAAAGCAATGTCTCATGCTCATGAACGTGGTATTGTACATCGTGATCTTAAACCTCACAATATAATGTTATTGCGTGACGGTACAATTAAAGTAACCGATTTCGGTATTGCAAAACTATCAAAATTTGATACACAGACCATAACGGATAAAGCAATTGGTTCTGTTCATTATATCAGTCCTGAACAGGCAAGTGGTGACAGAACTGATGAGAAAACTGATATTTATTCAGTCGGTGTTATGTTCTATGAAATGATAACCGGTTCTCTTCCTTTTGTTGCTGATAATGCTGTTTCTGTTGCTTTAATGCAGGTGCAGGCACAGCCAAAACTCCCCAGAGAAATTAATCCCGAACTTCCCGAGGGTATTGAAGAAATAACAATAAAAGCAATGATGAAAGATCCGTCACTTCGCTATTCAAAAGCTGCAGAAATGTTTTCTGATATTGTTGAAGTTGAAGAAAACTCTGAAAAAGTATTCGGTTATCTTGATGCTGAGCCTGTTTTATCAGCTGATGAAAATGTAGTTGAGGATGATTCACCCACAAAATTTGTTGATTTAAATAGTATTGAAACAAGCCAGTTAGACAATAATGATGCAGTTTTAATAGACGAAGAGGAAGAAGAAACTTCAAAATTCAAAGCTGTATGGTTGCCTATAATTTGTGGTATAGCTTCAGCGATAACTGTTATTGCACTTGTTATTGTCGGAATTGTTTATTTTCCGGAACTAAAAGGCACTATTACTAACTCAAATCAAGTCGTTGAAAAAGTAACTGTTAAAAATTACATCGGACAAGACTATGAAACAGTGGCTACAGAAAACGCAACAGGACTTGTGTTTCAAAAAGTTAATGTATTAAGCGATGAAAAAGAAGGAATTATTCTTTCCCAAGACCCAGCCGCTAATACTGAGGTTGATAAAGGTTCAATAATTAGATTTGAAGTCAGCATCGGTGTTGAAACCGTTCAGGTGCCTGATGTTTCTAATCAGTATTACGAACTTGCATTAAAAGATCTTCATGATTTAGGTATACTTTATAAGACAAAATATATTTCAAGTGACACTGTTAAAGAAAGTTACGTTGTGAAAACCGATCCGGAAAAGTATACTGAAATAAAATCAGACACTACAATTACAGTATATATCAGTTCTGGTCCTGAAATCGTAACTGTGGAGGTTCCTGATGTTATTCAGCGTACAGAATCAGACGCTGTAGAAAAACTCGCTTCTAATAATCTTAAAGCTGATAAAATATATGAATATAATAGTGATGTGCCTGCAAATTGTGTTATTAGTCAAAATCCGGTTGCTGGTAATAAAGTAGAAGAAGGAACTTCAGTTGAAATCGTAATAAGTCTTGGTCCTGAGACGGTGACTCCCGACACTGATAACGATCCCAATAATGATCAAAATACACCAAATACTGATAACGAACAATCTAACACTGATGATACTACTCAAGAACCGGATGACAACACAAATGTTGACGCACCAAATGATGATAATTCTAATGACGAAAAACCTGAAAATCCGGATGACGACACCCCGTCTAATGATAACACAGATGATAGTGAAAATAATGATGACTCAACAGATTCAGAACCTACAACAGTTCCGTATAATTTTACACTTGATCTTTCGAAATATTCTACCTCTAAAAGTGTAACACTTTCAATTACAACTGAAAATGGTTCTTGGAATGAAAATGTAACAGTCGATATTCCCTCAATATCTGCTAACAATTATAACTATCAATCTGCAACCGTTACCGTACCTGTTGGCACAGTTATTTCGGTTTCGGTAAACGGTGCGCTTATAACTACATATACTGCATAATAATGGTGAACTATGAACAGAACAGAACAAAGAAAAATCGCATTTGAGATAATTTTCTCGTTTCCGTTTAATAAAGATAAAACAGCAAATGAGCTTATTGACTCATATTTTGAAAACAACGAAATAAACGGTGATTCAGGTTATATAGTAACTACTGTAAACGGTGTTTATGACAATCTCGAGGAAATTGATAATAAAATCAAATATAATATTAAGAATCGTAAATTTGAACGTCTTGATAATGTTTGCTTGAGTGCTATGAGGTTGGCTGTATATGAAATGTTATATAATGACGATATTCCTGTAAGCGTTGCAATTAATGAGGCTATTGAGATTACTAAAATTTATGATGACAGTCTTTCTGCTTTTGTACACGGTAATCTGAGCATAATTTCAAAGCATGCAAATGAGTAAAGTTTTAGCTTTAGATACAAGCAATTATACAACCTCAGCGTGCGTACTTGACTCCAAACTCGGAATTATATGGGAAAAACGTATTATGTTACCTGTAAACGAAGGAATGTGCGGCGTGCGTCAAAATGATGCAGTTTATCTGCATACAAAAAATCTTTTAAAGTTGTTTAATGATATTCCGCAATACCAATATGAATATATTGCAGCAAGTAAATGTCCTTCGGAACGTGATAATTCATATATGCCTTGCTTTAATGTCGGTGTTTCGCATGCTAAAGTGATATCTGATTTGCTTGGTAAACCTTTAAGATTATACTCACACCAAAAAAATCATATTGCTGCCGCTGCATTTTCGGCAGGCTGTACTGATCTTTTAAATTATAACTTTATTGCTTACCATATATCAGGTGGTACGACAGATATATTATTATGTACTCCTAATGTTAAAAATTTTGATGTAAAACGTATTGGAGGTACTGCGGATATAAGTTGCGGTCAACTTATTGATCGCATTGGTGTTAATCTTGGTATGAGGTTTCCGTGTGGTAAGCTTATTGAACAAAAATCCAGTGGAAAATTATATAATAATATCAGAATTGCCACCAATAATGGAATGTATAATTTTTCCGGATTTCAAAACAAAGCTGATAAAATGAAAAAAGATGGTGTCTCTGACATTGAAATATGTGATTACATATTGAGTGTTGTATACTCGTTTTTGAATAATTCTATTACGTATTTCCGCGGTTTATACGGTAATATACCGATACTTTTATCGGGTGGTGTTATGTCGAACAAACACATTTCCGGATGTCTTATTAATGATTTTGATGATATTTTCTTTGCACATCCGTATTATTCTGTTGATAATGCGCTTGGAACAGCTTTTCTGTGTTTAAGAGAAAGGACCTCAAATGAATGAAAATGTAATAACAGTAAGCGGTCTGACAAAATATATTAAAAATATGCTTGAGAGCGATGTCAGATTAACCAGCTTTTCAGTATCTGGTGAGATATCCAATCTTACAATACACAGAACAGGTCATTTGTACTTTGCTATAAAGGATGAGGGTGCTGTTTTAAATGCTGTTATGTTTAAAGGTTATACTTCGTCTTTAAAATTTAAACCGGAAAACGGTATGAAAATAATTGCTAAAGGACGAATTTCTGTTTTTGAGCCTGCCGGAAGATATCAAATTCTTGTGACTTCTATGGAAGTTGACGGTGTTGGCGATTTATATGTGACTTATGAACTTCTTAAAAAGAAGCTCGAATCAGAAGGTCTTTTTGATGCGCGTTATAAGCGTGCTATACCTAAAATACCGCGTTGTGTAGGCGTTATTACTTCACCTACCGGTGCAGCTATAAGAGATATTATCAATGTGCTTGGAAGGCGATTTCCGTATAGTAATGTTTTATTATATCCTTCACTGGTGCAGGGCGATATGGCACCTGATCAACTTATAAAGGCGCTCGAATACTTTGAAAATAAAAAAACAGTAGATGTTATTATTATTGGCCGTGGTGGTGGCTCAATAGAGGATTTGTGGGCTTTTAATAATGAAGCTCTTGCGAGATGTATATTCAATATGACAATACCGGTCATATCAGCAGTCGGACACGAAACAGATTTCACGATTTGTGATTTTGTAGCGGATGTTCGCGCACCTACACCATCAGCTGCAGCTGAATTGTCAGTTCCAAACACGGAAGATATGCTGCAAAAATTTGATAATGTTAATAAGCGATTAAAACTTATATTACAGCGCACAATTGATACAGCAGAGCAAAAATACTCTCAGCTTTTAAAAAGTCGCTTATTTACCGATTCGGAATTTTTATTTGATAGCCGTCAATTGCTTTTAGATCACCTTTTTGAAAAACTTATATTAAGTGTACGTAACAGTATTAATACAAACGAATCAAACTTTACACAAATTGCTTCAAAACTTGATGCGCTTAGTCCATTGAAAGTTATGGGACGAGGTTATTTGTTTGCCAAAAACAAAAATGACAATATTATAAAAAGCGTAAATGATCTGTCAATAGGCGATACGATTAATCTTAATTTGAGCGATGGAAGTGCTTATTGTAACGTTGAAAAAATTATTAAGGAGAAGTAATTATGAGTGATAATATTACTTTTGAAAGCACTCTTGAAAAACTTGAAAAAATTGTAAGAGAGTTAGAAAGTGGAAATGTGACCCTTGAGGAATCTTTAAAGCTTTTTGAAAAAGGTATAACTCTTTCCGGAATATGTTCTAATAAACTTAAAGAAGCTAAACAGAAGGTTGAAATTCTTATGGACAGCGAAAACGGTATGGTCGTTTCAGAATTTAATATAAATGAATAGATACAGTGATTTAATTAATTTAATATCAAACAGATTATATCAGTTATCTGAATACACTGAATGTAGTTATTCAATTCTGCTTGAAGCACAACAGTATTCTCTTACAGCTGGCGGTAAACATTTACGTGGACTATTACTTTTACAAACGGCATCTTTAGGTGGGGTTGACGTTAATAATGTGTTAGATTATGCGTGTGCTCTTGAAATGGTACATACATATTCTCTTGTACATGATGACTTACCTGAAATGGATAATGATGACCTTCGTCGAGGAAAACCTACCTGTCATAAAAAATATGGCTCAGATATTGCTTTGCTTGCAGGTGATGCGTTACTTACAAAAGCGTTTAATATAATTGCTAAAGATACTTTTTTTAATGACAGTATAAAAATAGATTGTATACGTATTCTCTCTGATTGCTGTGGTGAACACGGTATGCTTGCCGGACAGACAATTGATAAAAAATCAGAGAATAAGATTATTGATCTTAGCAAACTTGAAGAACTTCAGTCACGTAAAACTGGAGATATGTTTGAAGCAGCAGTTAAAATTGGTGCTATTCTTGGTTCGCTAAATAAAGATGTACATAACTCTCTACTTGAATATATTAAAAATATGGGACTTGCTTTTCAAATCAAAGACGATATTTTAGATGTCATGTCTACAAGCGATGTTTTAGGCAAACCTGTTTTAAGCGATAATAAATGTAAAAAATCTACTTTTGTCAGTATTTTTGGATTAGAAAAATCAAATCAGTTATTGTTGGATAAAATTCAAAAAGCGAAAAAAGCAGTTGAGAAAATTGATAATCCTTTCTATAATCAGTTAGCAGATTATTTTGTGAGCAGGGAGAAATAATGAATTTTAAAATGCTTGAAAATTTTAAATTGACCGAACTTAAAAATATGTCTGTAGATGATATGAAAAAACTTGCTGAAGAAGTCCGCAGTGCTTTGATTCATAATGTATCGAATACCGGCGGGCATCTTGCGAGTAACTTAGGTGTTGTTGAACTTACTATCGCAATCCATAAGGTGTTTGATTCACCAACAGACCAAATAATTTTTGATGTTGGCCATCAGAGCTATGTTCATAAAATGCTTACAGGTAGATTTGAAAAATTTTCAACCCTTCGAAAAAAAGACGGGTTATCCGGATTTCCCAATCCTGAAGAAAGTGAGCATGACATTTTTAAATCCGGTCACAGTTCAACATCAATTTCAATGGCACTTGGACTTGCTTATGCAAATTCACTAGCCAAAAATAATGAATCGACAGTTGTATCAGTTATAGGTGACGGCTCAATGACTGGTGGACTAGCCTATGAGGGTTTAAATAACGCAGGTAGTTCCGGTAAAAATATGGTCGTCATTTTAAACGATAACAAAATGAGCATATCAAGAAATGTCGGAGCAATGTCTAAAGCACTGACAAGACTTAGAAGTAAAAGCTCCTATTTTAAAGCTAAAGATGCCTTTGGCTCATTTTTAATAAAAATACCCCGAATTGGCAAAACGATTTACCGACATCTAAATAGATTAAAATCAGCTGTAAAATCATACTTCTATAGCCCAAATATATTTGAGAGTATGGGGTTTAAATACATTGGACCGATTGATGGTCATAATCTTGATTTATTAATTCGTGTATTAACGCGTGCAAAATCGCTAAAACGACCGGTTTTAGTACATGTAAATACAAAAAAAGGTAAGGGTTACTATTACGCAGAAAATAATCCTCGCGGTTTTCACGGTGTTGGTGAATTTGATGTTGATACAGGCAATGAAAATAAGGACGGAAAACTTTCTTTTACAGATGTTTTTGGTCAAACAATAACTTCACTTGCTAAAAATGATGACAGAATATGTGCAATAACTGCTGCAATGGGATCTAGTTGCGGTCTTAGTAAATTTATGGACCTATATCCAAAACGTTATTTTGTTGTTGGCATAGCAGAACAACACGCAGTTACTTTTGCTTCAGGTCTTGCCAAAAACGGAATGTTGCCTGTATTCGCTGTTTATTCTACATTTCTACAAAGATCATACGATCAAATAATTCACGATATATCTCTTCAAAATATTAAAATTGTTTTTGCAATTGATAGAGCCGGAATAGTAGGGTCAGACGGTGAGACTCATCAGGGCCTTTTTGATATTCCTATGCTTTTGCCTATTCCAAATATCAATATATTTGCTCCATCGACAGGTACAGAACTATCTGTGATGCTTAAACGTTCAATATATTCAGAATCAAATTCATCTGCAATTAGATATCCACGAGCCGATTGCATTGAATATACAAATTATCCTTTTAAAAATTATTCTGCAGACTGGGACATAATTGATAAAAATTCTGATTTGGTCTTAATATCATACGGAATTGAAATATTCGATGTACTTGATGCTGCTGCTGAATTTAATGCAGATGTTATAAAACTTAATTTGATAAATAAATTTGACGAAAAATTATTAATTAAACTTACTGGTTATAAAACTATAATATTTGTCGAAGAAAACTATGCACTTGGCGGTATAGGTGCAATGCTTGAAAGTTTATTGTTATCAAAAAAATTTAATGGTGCATTTAAACTTATTGCAATTCATAATGAATATGTTAAGCACTCAACGCAAAAAGAAACAAAAATAAAGTATGGCTTGGATAGCAAATCAATAGTAAATACTATAAAAAAACAATTGGAGAAAAATTGAGACTGGATTTATATTTAACTACAAAAAAATATTTTGAAAGTAGAAATAAAGCTTCACAGGCTATATTGGATGGGGCTGTTTCTGTTAATAACAAATTTATTAGAAAACCATCGTTTGATATAAAAACTACCGATGTAGTAGAAATAAAAAATAATAAAAAGCAATATGTTGCGCGTTCTGCAAAAAAACTTATTACCGCTATTAAACGATTTAATATTGATTTTGCTAATAAAGTCGCTGTTGATTTGGGCGCAACAACAGGTGGCTTTTGCGAGGTAATGCTTGAAAACGGTGTCAAACGTATTTATGCTGTAGACATCGGAACAAATCAGTTACACAGCAAAATAAAAGCTGATTTACGCGTAGTTAATATTGAACATACAAACGCTCGCTACATAAATGAGAATAGTTTCGATTTACCTGTAGATATTGTAACGTGTGATTTGTCTTTTATATCTCTTAAGTTAATAATTGAAGCAGTTTATTCAGTTCTTGGATTTAACGGTGAGTTTATATGTCTTATTAAACCACAATTTGAACTAGGTCCTCAGCATATCGGAAAAAATGGTGTCGTACGTGATACCGAACTACATAAAAAAGCAATAAAAGATATAATCAATTTTGCTGTCAGCGTAGGTTTCTGGGCAAAAGATGTGTGTTTTTCAGGGCTAAGCGGCGAATGTGGTAATAAAGAATATTTACTACATTTGATTAAAGTTGATTCTCATATTCCATTTGATTTTTCTAAAGTTGATAAAGCTGTAATGGAGAGCGACAAATGAAAAATATAGGTATAATAGTAAATAATAAAAAGGATTCAGGTTTAAAATACTTTAAATATATTGTAGAATTACTCATAAGAGCCGGGTTTTGTCCGGTGGTTTCTAATGAGTACCGCAATGTTGTCCCATCAAATAGCTGTCATAAGGCTACTTTGGAGGAAATGTTTAAAATTTCAAGCTTAGTAATTACTCTTGGCGGTGACGGAACTCTCCTGAATGTTGCTGATCTTGCTGTGCGTTATGATGTGGTAATACTTGGTGTAAATCTTGGTACCCTTGGTTATTTAGCTCAGATCGATAAATCAGATATTGACAAGATTCCAGAAATTCTCTCAAAACAAGTTTCAATTCAAAATCGTATGATGCTCAATGTAGCAGTATACAGGGACAATAAAAAAGTTTACGATTATTCTGCACTTAATGATGCTGTCATAACAAGAAGTGCTGTCTTGAAATCAATATATATCGATTTATTAGGTGATACAGGTGTAATTGCAAATTATTTTGGAGATGGCCTTATATTTTCAACGCCGACGGGTTCATCTGCTTATTCTCTTAGTGTTGGCGGACCAATTATGGATCCGTCTATGGAGGCAATACTTGTTTCTGCCATTTCTCCTCATGCATTATCTTCACATTCTCTTGTATTCAATTCTGAAAAAGACTTAGAGTGTAGAGTGCACGCGCCTAAATCTGTCAATGCTTTAATCAGTGTTGACGGAAGACACGTATTTTATTTGCAGCAAAACGATCGGATAGTAGTTACAAAAAATGACAAATATCTTAAACTTGTTCAATTAAGTGATAGTGATTTTTATACAGTTTTAAAACGAAAATTTAGTTCCAGAGGTAAATAATCAAATGAAAATCGAAAGATTAACAAGAATTAAAGAAATTGTTTCAAATCTAGACATAACAACACAGGATATGCTTGTTGATATACTCAACAAAGACGGTTATAACGTTACACAAGCAACTGTATCAAGAGATATTAAAAAACTAGGTCTTGTAAAATCTTTTGAAAACGGTGTCAACAAATATGTTCTTAAAAAGAATACTGAATCAATTCATGATTATCTTATTCTTAAAAATGGTATACTGACAATTACTTTAGCTCAAAATATTGTTGTAATCAAATGCAAGCCAGGACTTGCTAACGCAATATGTGTTTTTATAGATGATTTAAATATTTCTGGTCTTGCTGGCTCGTTGGCAGGCGACGATACTATTTTT
>JAZUOQ010000027.1:0-16580 GCA_045604775.1 Eubacteriales bacterium | reverse complement strand
ATTGGCATATTGGACCAAATCGGCAAAAACGGCATCATCACTCGGGAAAGCGCTTAGCCACACCTTGTCGGTTTGTTCTCCGTACAAGGCACGAATTTCCTGGTCGGCACCAAAGGAATTATCGGATGTTGTATCGGCAATACCGTATTTATTCTGCAGGGCGCTTACGGTAAGGTCGGTATCAACTCCGCCGACATAAGCGGCAAATATCTGCTTGGTGTATTTATTTGAATCCTGCCCGGTAACGTTGCCTTCGGTATCAACCGCTACAGAGTCGAATCTTATAAAGAACGATGCCGTTTGCTTTGCATCGTATTCCCAAACAGCTGTCAGATTCAGTGATGTGGTATTGTTAGAATAATTAATAAGTTCTTCCCAAACAAGCTTTGTGTTTGGTTGTATGACCGTATCGGTATTTCCGACCTTCCAACCTCTGAATTGAATAGCACGGGTAAGTCCGGTGCTGTTTCCGTTAACGGCTCCTTGCACGGAATGTTGAGAAACGTTTCTGATCGTCACTTCGGAATTTTCTGTGTACTCATCTTTAACGGTTGCTGTTGCAAGTCCGGCGATTGTGGGCTTTGTTGAAACCGTTACTCCGCTTACTGTCGGGAATGCTACGTCATAATTAATATTGATATATGTCGGAGGGCCGAGTGGTTTTGCCTCAAAGGTGGTTTTCTTAGTTATCGTAACCGCCTGTTCGGAAGAATATGTATTATTTCCGTCTGACCATTCATAGTTGCCTGACGGGAGTTTTACGGTTGTACCCGACCTTACATAATTTGTTACGGTTGTGCCATCGGGATATATATATTCTACCGTGTAGAAAGCAAAGGCTGTACTGGTGGCACTGCCGCCTTCAGGAATCAAGCGAACATATTTAGTAGCCCTTGCGGTTGTGTTTTGCTGCCTATATCCAATGGTCGTCGTTACAGATGCCATTCCAATATTTGTTTTAGAATATGAGCCGTTTAGTGAAGAAGCAACCGCAATATCAAACGAATTGTAAGCATAAACTGTGCCCAAAGCACCGTTTACAAGCTCTAAAATATCTGCCGTAGGCAACACGCTGTTATATCGGGTTCCGTTTCTTTCGGTCGTAAACTCTAAGGAGCCAATGCACGTCCAATTGCCGTCAAGATACAAATAAAAATTTGCATTATAGTTTGAAGTGTTTGGGTCTGTTTGAATATTGAATGTGGTTGTTGCGTTCGTTTGCGGTTCTTCTGTATCACCAACAGCCAACGTGCTCACTGTGTTAATATTTTCGTTCAAAACTATATCGGGAAGCTCATCTTCGTTAGAAATAGTATTGTTGAACTCTGCAACCCTGTCTTGCGATAGTGGAACGACTTCGCTTGAGCCTGAGTCTGCCGAGTTTAAATTTGCATTGAATGTAAGGGCCGAAGACATTGTGTCGGTAATTACATTTTCAAGGGAATGGCTTTCGCTGTTTCCAAGTAGTGTGAGAATATTGTTAATATCATTTTCCTTTAACAGAACGATGTAGCAATTACCGTCGTGCGTATGAGCCGGTTTATCACAGATAAGGAAATCGCCGTTATAGCAACTATCATTATGGGTGTGCTCTTCTATCCCACATCGTATTTCCTGCTCTAATGCGACAGTATGGGTGATATTTGTGCAGAACAAAAGAACACAGGAAGCGATGCAGAAGATCGCGCAAACTGCGTAAAAAATAATGCTTTTAATATTCAGTTGTCGGTTGCTATTCTTAAAAGCATTCATTGCCGGTCACTCTTTAAGGATTTTTATTTTATCGAACCAAACGGATTAAGCGAAAAGACGACTTTTCCTAAAAGCCTGTCCTCTGTAACAACTCCAATTTCAGACAATCGACTATCCATCGCAATATCCCGATTATCTCCCAAAACGAAATAGGAGTTTGTTGGAACATTATACGGGAAATCAAGGTTGCTTTGTCCAAGTGTTTTATTTTCAATATAGGGTTCATCAAGTTCCTTGCCGTTCACAGAAACCGTTCCAAATACATCAATAGCTACTTGATTGTTTCCGGTCGCCACAACGCGACGAACGATTACCTTATTGTTATAATAAAACGCTATAATATCTCCGCTTTTTATCTCTGCCATCTTATTTACGATCAGTATTTGTCCGTCTTCAAGTGTCGGGGCCATACTGTTGCCGTAATACTTGACTACAGGCATAATAAATGTAAATAGATTAAGCAGAAGAGATGCGGTAACAATAATTATCAGAACAATTTTCAAAGTGCGTTTAAAAACTTGCCCCCCAAAAAAGCTCTGCTTTTTGTTTGAATGTTTTGCCACTGTCTTTTGTCTCCTAAACAACACAGAAAGCCAACTATAACCATAGAGGAAATAAACCCTCTATGCATTACAGATGACTTTGTTTATGTAATATTCAACTTTACTGTAAAAATGGGCAGAACTATGCCTTGCGTACTTAACAAATTATACTACATATGCATTCTGTGTCAAGCCATTTCGACTGTTTTTTGAAAACTACCGGATATAAATATTCCTGGATATTATTTTATACAATATTTAGACAAAAATCGCAATAGATAAACGCTATCCTTTTTGTTTTAGACAATTATCGGATAGGATTCTGTATCAAAATAACACTAGAAAATAATATTAACGCAGTTTGATATCCCCTTAAGAAGCTTTCACTATTCCTTCTAAAGCGCTAAGGAACACAAACACCTCCATAAATTTGATAACAAAGCCACGAGTTCCTTTCAAAGTTTTTGTAGTATTACGCTTTCTGCCGCGTGAACCGCCACAGCACCGTCTGACACAGCCGTTACCACCTGACGAAGTTCCTTCGTTCTCATATCTCCAACGGCATATACGCCGGGAATATTTGTTTTCGTATCTTCTCCGGCGACAACATATCCGTTGCTATCAAGTTTTATCTGACCGCCAAGAAACTCGGTTGCCGGTTTTCTTCCCACGCTGACAAACACGCCATCGCAAGCAATATCACTTTCTTCTCCGGTGTTAACATCTGCAATTCGCACACCTGTGATTTTTGTTTCATGCAACAGTTCCTTGACCGTGCTGTTCCATCGAAATTCCACGTTCTGTGCTTTCATAAGCGGCTCGTGATAAATCTTTGTTGCCCGAAGGGTGTCTCGGCGATGAACCAGAATTACCTTTGCGGCAATACGGCTGAGAAGCAGTGCATCCTCCGCCGCTGTATTGCCTCCACCTACTACCACAACCGTTTTGCCACGGTAGAACATACCATCGCAGGCGGCGCAATAAGCGACACCTCGTCCGACCAGCTCTGCTTCCTTCTCCACGCCAAGTTCTCTTGGGTTTGCTCCGGTAGCAAGTACAACAGTCTTACAAAAAAATATTCCGCTCGTTGTTTCGATCTGTTTTATTTGTGCGGCGAGGTCAACACTAACGACCTCTGCCGTCTTGCTCTTTGCGCCAAAGCGCTCAGCCTGTTTTTTCATCTTATCGGCAAGAGAAAATCCGTCAATCCCTTCTTCAAAACCGGGGTAATTGTCTATCTGATGGGTAAGAGCCATCTGACCGCCTGCCGAAATTCTTTCCAGTAAGAGCATATCAAATCCTGCTCTTGCGGCATAAAGGGCTGCGGTGTAACCACCGGGGCCGCCGCCTATGATAATCATATCGTAAACGTGATTATTATCTGTCATCTTCACGCACTCCTTTTTCTTTTATGACTATAGTATACCACATTTATGATTACATCACATTTTTGTTTAATCTATGCGTTATTTTTTATCAGCCAAATTCTTTAAAGTATCTCCGGTGATGCGATATACTGTCCAATCTTCCATAGGTTCTGCGCCAAGCTTTAGATAAAAGTCAATGCTTGGCTTATTCCAATCCAAACACCACCACTCCAGTCTTCCGCACCCTCTTTCTACAGCGATTCGCGCCAATTCTTTCAAAAGACCTTTGCCGTAGCCTTTGCCACGATATTCGGGTTTGACAAACAAATCCTCTAGGTAAATACCGGCCCGACCGAGAAATGTTGAGAAATTATGAAAAAACAAAGCAAATCCGACCTCTTTATTATCTTCTAATGCAAAGATAACTTCAGCCTTTTTCCCAATGAAGATCCACTCTCTTAAAAGGTCTTCCGTTGCGACTATTTCATCAAGCATTTTTTCGTAATCTGCAAGATCTTTAATGAATTGCAATATAAGCGGAACATCCGCTTGGGTGGCAAATCTGAATTTTAAATTGCTCATAACTTATCTCCATTTTCATTTAAATGGGCACCTCACGCCAATGCACTGATTGTTTTGTGCCGAATGGATACATTTAATTTTATCAATTTCCATCTCAATGCCAAGATTCTCTTTGATACACTCAACTGCCTTGGTTATGGCTAGGTAGGAGTCACGCTTACAACAACGGGGGCCGCCAACCTCTCCGATGGCACCAAGGGCGGCAGAGGTCATTTTGTTGGAGAGTCCCCACGCTTCGTTTTCAAGAGGTGTCGATCCGGTAATTATGGAAACAAACATACCTGCGCTGATACCTGCACCGCAAGCGCCCCAAAACCCGCAAGCGCCACCAGGAATTTTTTTACCACGAGATTGCATCTCTACCAAAGCTTTCGGTAAATCAATATTACCGCCTGCATTCTTATAGGCAGTAAGAAGTGCCGCACCTACTATAATATGATGCTCAGGGCCGTGCATATGGCAAAACGGAAGCGACATCAGCTTTTGTAAAATCAGAATTGGGTTGTTTGATGTGTTAGCGAGACAAACAGCAATAATCGTATCAATTCCACCTGTATGACATTCGTTACAGACATAATGACCTTTTTCACAAGCGATTTTGCTGTTTTCTTTTTTGTGGCAAAGAGCGCACTCCATTTCGATATCGTTTTCTAAATATTGAAGCTTTGCACCGCAAATCAAACATTCATCCACCACAAATATCACCTCAATAAACTCAAATTTATTTAATCATTTGTATTTTCAACCCTCTAACATTGCAAGAATTTGAGTTTTAGGTCTTGCGCCCACCGATTGTTCAATGATTTTTCCGTCTTTCATTACAACCAGCATAGGAATACTAGAAACACCGAACGCCTGTGCAAGTTCGGGTTCGTTATCCACATTTATTTTACCTACAAGATACTGAGGATTTTCTTTTGCAATCTCATCCACCAATGGTGATACCATACGACAGGGACCGCACCAATCCGCATAAAAATCCAAAAGAACAGTTTTATCACTGCTTTTGATCTGTTCAAAATTATTTTTATTTACGCTGATTACTGACATAATTAATAATTCCTTTCTTATATTTATTTTAATTTTGAATTAATTCCTTTTCGGTACTCGTTCATTGTGATACCATATTTTTTCTTAAAAATGTTGGATGCCCAGCTTAAATTGTTAAATCCACTTTCAAAAACAATATCCGCTATTGAGTGATTACTGTTTATGAGCATATTTGCAATGAATTTTATACGAAGTTCGCTTATATATTCCGAAACGGTAAGGCCGGTATATTTTTTCAGGCTTCTTGCAACATGCTCACGGCTTTTCCCGCTAAGCTTATACATTCGCGTTGTGCCTTCTATAAAATTATCATTATTATTCATTTTATCACAAAGTTCTTTAAGCCATTCGGGCATATAGATATTATTTTCATTACGATTATTAAAATACTTGGTTATAACATTAAAAATAAATATCTTAAGCGCAGTCTTAAGCCTTTGATAATCATTGACATCAATTGTTCGTATATATGTCATTTGCTGTAACAAACTTTTAAACTCTGTATCTAATACTCTGTTTTGCGGTGGGAACTTACAACTAAGCAGCATATTACAGTTAAAACCGTCACCTAAAAACTTAAATATCTCATCAGCAACATCTGTCGTAAAAGTAATATTAAGCATAGAAAACGGTTGGTGTTGTATACAAACATAATCGTGTGTATCTTCAGGGCGTATAAAAACGACATCACCTGTTTCAAGACTAAAAGTATTTCCGTTTACGATATGTTGTGCTTTACCATCAAGCATAAAAAACATCTCGTAATAATTATGAAAATGAGGGCGGAAATACTCAGTCGTACTAAGAATATATCTGTAAGAAATACCCGTATTTATATCTACAAACCGCTCTGCAGTTAGCAATTTCGCTTCCACACAACAAAACTCCCTGTTACAAAATATCACATTGTTTGCTGATATTATACCATAATATTGCTTTCTATGCAATAATTATAATACAACATCCTGACGCTTAATTTTTCAAGACAATAAAGTGCTGTTTCACAAAACGTAAAACAGCACTTTATTTAGTTTAATTAAAATCGACCTTAATACTGCCGATACCGCCATCCACCGAAAGACGATTACCACCAGTACCGTAAACTGCACCGTCAGACATACTATGCCCGTCAACTGTGACATTGCCAACACCTTTGTCAACATCAATACAATAATTATCTTGTGAACCGATAAGCGTAATTTCAGTTTCTCCGACACCACAGTCGATTTCACCATTACCTGTAAGTTCACCTGTCAGATCGAGAGTACCAACGCCCATATCCAAATCGATATTATTAATAGTGCCGCCTTTTATAACAATTTTACCTGCACCACCGTCTATTTCAACTTTACTATTGACATTAAGTTCATCAATTTCAACCGAGCCTGCACCAAGATCTAAATGCAATTTGTCAACCGACAGTGAATCGACATCAAAATTTGCAGCAGAGGTAGAAATATCAGCCTTATCAAATACAAAGCCGTTAGGTATACAAATTTCCAAAACAGATTCACCGTTTGTCGTATTAAAATGTTTTGTCTGCTTGATTTCAAGGCAACCATTTTTGACATCTACGCTAATATACTTAAGATTGCTTTTAACTGAAAAACTTTCACCTGTTGTCAATGTGAAATCAAAAGCATCAATATCGATTTCCAGTTCCGTAATATCCTGAGTTACGGTATATACTGTAACTTCATCCAAAACGCCGTCACTGCTTGAAAGACCATTAAATAAACCTATCACACTAAGTGCACTGACTATTATACCTACAGCCAGAAATATACCAAAAGCCATAGCACAATATTTAATTATTTTTTGTAAAGCGGTCATTTAATATCAACCCCTCCAAATATGCAAGTGCCACTGATATGGAGTGTTACAGCATCTTTTTTCGTTTTGGTCTTATTTGTAACACCGCCGAAAAGTGATATAGAGTTGACCTTGACATTAATATTATCAGGTACAAATATAGTAACACCGCCAAATATTGCCTCAGCTTGAATTGCACAGTCCTTAGTTATTACAGCATTACGCAAATCACACTTGACACCGCCAAATACAGCAGTAAGCTCAGCACCCTCAAAAGACTCACCTTCAAAATTTAAGTTTTGTCCGGAAAAGATAGCACAACCCGATTTGAGTTGGTTTCCTTTTGTTCTAAGTTCATCAATTATCTTTGGAGCCTTATTTTGAAAAATTGATCCGAATACCATTTTAATTCCTATAATAACAATAATGACAGGCACTGCAAGCTTCCATAGCATATCAAAGCCGAGTATATCCTGACAACACAAAAGTAAGAATACCCCGACAGCCACGCCTATTGCGTTACCAACCTTATCACTATCAGTAATAAGACCGATAGTACAGGGTATGATAATAAACAGTGTCCACCAACCGTCAAAAAACACATCTATATTTGTAATCCCAAGCGCGTTCAACGCAAATAGCGCACCTGCTACAATGAGAATTACACCCCATATTACACTTGTTACTCTTTTCATATTCCTCTCCTTTTAGTTGGTATATTAATTTTAGCATAATTCAAAGCAAGTTTCAAGATAAGCTCAGATCGCGGATTTTAGTATAGTTATTATCAAAGAGAGTACACACAACACCGCCATTTTCAATTCTTAAATCTGCGCAAAAAGTGTTTTCATCGAGAACTATTTCGTTTGCCCCATGTGGCACACCGTTTAAATCAATATAATAAATACTGTTTTTAAAATTTACAAAATCAGACATCTGAGTATATGATACAGTTTGAATTTCAGACCCGTCGCGATTGAGAAGTTTTAGCAGAAAATCGCTCGCATCAATATAATACACACCTGTTTCGCAAGCGCTTAGTTTCGCAGTAAGTGATGAAGAAAGTTTTGCTTTGGCATATCCGCCCAAAAATACCGTATAAATACCGTCGTCTGTTACACCGTAACCGGTACTATCAAACTCAGTTGATATTTCAAACTCGGATAATTTAAAATTCGGAGTTTTAAATTGACTTATAAAAACATCATTTGCGCCTTCCAAAGTATAGTACTCTATAAGTTTTGAAAGAGCAATTTCAGATTCAGGGTTTACATACTGTACTGTATAAAGCATAAGCCGTGCAGCGTCTGTATATTTTTCTATTTGAGCATAACTGTCTGCAAGCATTAAAAGTATATCTTCTCTGTCACCGCCGTATTTCATAACATTTATAACGGTGCTTTCATCCCTAATATTAAGTTCTGTCAAGGCCCTGTTAACAGCGATTTTATTATAAATGAAAAACAAAGATACAACAACAAACAAAACTGATATTATCAATGCAGTACTTATTAATACCGTTTTAATACGAGATTTCTTTTTTACAGTTTGCATACATTCACCTCTAATCAAAATATATGGCAATTTGATTTTAACATACCTCAATTTTCCAGTCAACTTTACACTTGACAATGTTCAAAGATTATTATATACTTTATAGGTATGCGGATGTGGCGGAACTGGCAGACGCGCTAGACTTAGGATCTAGTGTCCACGACGTGCAGGTTCAATTCCTGTCATCCGCACCAAAAATCCCTCAGGCGATGTCTGAGGGATTTTTTCTTTTATTATGTTAAAGTCGCTGTCATTGTGTAACAGCGGCTTTTATATTACTAAGAACAAAATCAAATTCAGTAATAAATTCACAGTCTGTACAGTTTAAAGTCAAATGACCGTGATATTTATCAATCGCTTTACGCATTGAATAAATACCGATGCCATGTAAAGAAGTGTCCGATTTGCTTGTCATAACAATACCATTTTTTATCTTCACCTTTTCCAAAACAGGATTGGTCATACTAACAAATAACATATCACCGCTTTGTCTGGTCATGATTTTAATATTTTTATACTGTGATAACGAGATCTTCATACAAGATTCAATTGCATTATCCAAAGCATTTCCGAAAATAATACACAAATCAACAGGATCAATCACATCACTTGGAATGATACCGTCAAATTCAAAATTAATATTATATTCCAATGCAATTTCATACTTATCAGCTATCAATGCATCCACAATCGAATTACCTGTATGTATAATTGTTTCACCCGTATTTATATGACCTGAAAATCTGTTTAAGTATACTTTTGCCATTTCAATATCATTTGAATTCAGATATGTATTCATACCAATTACAAGATTATCAAAATCATGCTTGAATTTTCTGATATTGGCATTTGCTTCGTTTATCTGATTATAATGCCGCACCTGCTCACGTACATTACTTTCTAACTTTTTATTAAGCTGCTGATAATATGTGCTTTTAACATTGTCATATAAAAGCATATAGATAATTAAACACGCAACAATTACGGCAATTATAACCAAAAACAAAATGGTCAAAGTGATCTTTAGTCCCAAATCCAATGTGAATATTGGCACCAATGCACTCATTACTATACATAGTACCCAAATAAAAATGAGAATAATTATTTTTACTTTTTTAGACACTGACATTAATTCAATCAGCAGGGCGGTATTACGTTCAAGGAAAGCGATAATTAAAGTAATACAAACCAATCCGATTAAGTGGCTTATTATTTCAGCAACGGAGTTATTCAAACCGGTGGTATACAAACAGACCGCCATACATCCGTCAATAAAAGAAACTATTCCTACTGTCATAACAGTATCGTACAGTATACTTTTATATGAAATACTTTTAATAAAAAATTTAGGTAAAACAAAATAAATGGCTAAATAAGATAACGGTACTAAAATGCTAAACTGTACAAAATATTCTGCTAATACAATAAGCAACAAAAAGAATACCGCGCCTATATAAAATTTTTTTGAAATTTTTGCATATGTATAATTTTTTATTATATACAAAAACAAAAGTTCCGTTACTAATATTTCAAGTATATGTTCCACAATATAAATCTCACATAATATTACTGATTTTTAAGATAATTGTAGTAGGCAGTTTCAAAGCAGTTTTTGTTTTTTCTGCTAATAGGTACACATATAGCACACCCTTTTAAAGTTACCGAATTTTGATTTCTGTGCGATACATACTCAAGGTTAATAATAAATGACTTATGTGTTTTTACAAAATGATCATGCGGCATCATTTCGTATAACCGTGACAGTGCTGTTTTGGTCACTATATCACAGCCATTTAACATATGTATAATTATTTCTTTGTTTTGTGCCTCAATAAAAACTATATCTTGTGTATTAACAGTGACATACTCACCTGCCGTTTTCACTGAAACATCATAATCTTTTTCTTGTATACTCAAAAAACTATCAAGCGCCGCATACAAGCCTTTATAAAGAGTATTTTTGACAACAAATCTGTATGTATCGACTTCATATGCCGGAATTGCAATTTCAGGATAGCTGGTAAGAAAAATTATACAGCTAAGTCTGTTTATCCCTTTTCTTAAAAGCCGTGCAGCATCCAATCCGCTAATTCCATCCATCTGATAATCAAGAATTATAAGCTTATATTTAATGTTTGATTTTACAAGTTCTTCGCCCGAATAATAACAGTCTATAACCGGCTCAATATTATGATTGTTGGCATAATCATATATTTTATTTTTGATTTCCGATACGAATAACTTATCATCATCACATATGGCAAATCTCATACCACACCGCCAATCACACCGATAATTTGACCTGTTACGCCAATTTCCCTCACTTTCTCCTTATTTTCAATTATTTTTTTGAAGTAAGGAGGTGAAACAAATGTTTTCATTGCTTGTTGATTTTTTTAAATGGTTTTATAAAAATTAATTATGGAAAAATTTATCCATAGCCTCAATCAAAACGATGAGAAATTCTTTTTCCCTGACAGTCCAATTTTCTGTCAAAGTTAAATATTCAGAAACTGCGTAATCAGGTGAAGTTAAGTCGCTATCGGAAATAAGTTGTTCCGGCTTGACTTTAAGTGCTTTGGCAATATCTTCAAGCCGATTTAATGATAAACTGGATGCTCCCCTTTCAATTGAGCTGATATATTTAGCTGTAACATCCAGATTTTCAGCCAACTGAGCTTGCGTAATATTAAGCTTCTTTCGATACATTTTTATTTTTCTGCCAATTGCAATATAATCCATACAATCACCCCAAATATATTGTAATCAATATAAAGCGACTGTAAACTACCTAGTCAATTTACAGTAAACTGTATATATTTACTTAATGGCGTCAAAATAAGTATTTCTTTTCGTTTCGATAAAAAAAGTCGGAATTATTGTTTTTTTGCAATAATTCCGACTTTTTTTATTTTTAAACCGGACATATTTTGTCCGGTTTAAAAGTTAATCTTAAATCGCGGCAGAAAGGAGAGGATTAAATGGAGGTGGCCGAAAGAAGAAAAGCTATAATGATAATATTATGTAAGCGAAGATTTGAAACAGTATCTAATCTTGCTTATGAATTCAATGTAAATGAACGCACAATAAGACGCGACATAAATGCATTAAGTCTGCGTGAACCGATATATACCCGTCAAGGAAGATATGACGGCGGAGTCTATATCATTGATAATTATTACACAAATTTTTTGTATTTTAATGACGAGCAGATTAAAGTATTAAACAAGTTGGTTTACTGGCTGGAAACAAACAATACCGGCAACTTTTCTTCCAAGGAAATTTCCATACTAAAAAATTTAATTTCTGACCACACAAAACCCACTATAAAGGAGGTGCGTTAATTAAATCAATTATCTGTTTATTTGTACTGATTATCCCTAAAAAATATAATATTCACCCTTATAAAACCAACCACAGTATAAAAAAGCAGGTATAATACATTAAAAAGCCCTTGGTTTTCAAGGGCTTTTTAAGAATAAAATCATATTATATTTTTAACTAAATTGTGAATTATAAAGTGTGCTGTAAAAGCCGCCTTTTTTGATGAGTTCATCGTGATTTCCCGATTCTGTAATAACACCGTTTTGCAAAACCAGGATAGTATCGGCATTTTTGATAGTAGACAATCTGTGAGCAATAACAAAACAGGTTCTGCCTTTCATTAGTTCAGACATTGCTTTTTGTATAAGTATCTCGGTACGCGAGTCTACATTTGAGGTCGCCTCATCGAGAATTAGCATCGGAGAATCTGATATCATAGCCCTTGCAATAGTTATGAGTTGGCGCTGACCTTTAGATATATTTACACCGTCGTCTGATAGTATAGTATCATAGCCATCAGGTAAACTTTCTATGAATCTGTCAATTCGTGCGGCCTTAGCTGCTGCCTTAACCTCTTCAAAGGTCGCATTCTCCCGACCATACACTATATTATCATAAATCGTGCCGTTAAACAGCCAAGTATCTTGCAATACCATCGTATACGCACGTCTGAGCGATTTTCGTGTAATATCACGTGTCTCTGTTCCGTCCACAAAAATCCCACCGTCTGATATGTCATAAAACCGCATAAGAAGACTTATAATAGTAGTTTTTCCTGCACCCGTAGGTCCTACAACAGCAATAGTCATTCCTTTTTGTGCATCAAAAGAAATACCGTGAAGAATAGTTTTGTCGTGTGTATACCCAAAAACCACATCTTTAAATTCCACATTTCCCTTAACATCTTGAAGTTCTATTGCATCATCACAGTCTACAAGCTCCGGTTCCTCATCAATTATCTTAAATACGCGATCAGCCGCAGACATCGCAGATTGGAACTCATTAAGTATATTTGCAAACTCATTGATAGGTCCTGCAAACTTTCTGGAATACTGAACAAACTGTGCAACACCACCCAATGTTATAAAGAATATTGTGCCAACCGCAGCGCCGTTTTGTGAATACATATAAAGAATACCGCCAAGTATCATAATAAGCGATATTGAGAAGTTATTTATAAAATTAACAGACGGACCGATAGGTACGGAATAATAGTCGGCTTTATAAGCCGCATCCATTGTTTCGATATTACGTTTATTAAAACGCGAACTGATTTCATTTTCACGATTATACGCCTGTATGGTACGACACCCCGACAGCATTTCTTCAGCATATCCGTTAAGTTCACCGTACATTTTAGAACGTTTGTGAAATAACGGACGTACACGTTTTGTACGGTAGCGTGTAAACAAAATTGATGCCGGAACCGTAATTGCAAATACAATTATCAGCGGTTTTGAAATATTCCACATAAAAATAAGAGAACCTAAAACTGTATATAAACTTGTCATTATCTGAACTATGTCATTAGATAGTGTGACATTTACAGTATCGATATCATAAGACATATGACTTATAATATCACCGGTTGAATGAGTATCAAAATAACTGATAGGGAGTGAAGTGAGTTTTTCAAACACCTGTCTACGCATTGTATATACTATCTTCTGACCCAAAAACTTCATAAGAACAGCAAGAATATATGCCATTACCGCTGACAAGGCATAGCATATCACCATCCATATTACGTTATACCATACAGTATCAAACTGAACACCGCCCTGTGCAACTATAGCATCGATAGCATCACCGGAATATTTCGGGCCCAACAACGCTAACTGATTTGAACAAAAGGTCAGGATAAGAGCAGGAATAAATAAATACCAATAATGAATAATATATCCGCAAAGACGTATAAAGGTATGTGTATCTATTTTTTTCTTACTCAACAAAAGCACCTCCCATCTGTGAGTCACTTATCTCGCGGTATTCTACACAAGTTTCAAGTAAATGCTCATGTGTTCCCATACTTATAATCTTTCCGTGATCCAACACTATTATCAGTGAACAGTCTTTGATAGTGCTGACTCGCTGTGCAACCGTTACAAGCGTAGTATCACCCATATTTACTTTCAGTTGTTCTCTAAGTGCCGCATCAGTCTTATAATCCAGTGCAGAGGAACTATCGTCAAGAATAAGTATCTCCGGATGTGCCGCAATCGCACGCGAAATAAGTATACGCTGTTTTTGTCCTCCTGATATATTTGTTCCATGAGAAGAAAGCATATGTTTAAAACCGTCTGCAAAAGATGTAATAAACCCATCCGCTTGTGCAATCTCTGCTGCTTTTCTGATCTGTTCATCGGTTATATCACGTCCGAAACGAATATTTTCCTCAATTGTTTCGGCGTACAAAAAATCGTGCTGATGTACTGATCCAAACATTTTATACAGCCTGTCTTTTTCAATGGTACGTATATCCTCTCCGTTTATACGAATAGCCCCCTTATCAGTATCATAAAAACGAAGTAAAAGTTTTATCAATGTCGATTTGCCCGAGCCTGTAGCACCAATAATACCTACCGAGCCGCCTTTTTTTAGTTCAAAACTTATATTTTCAAGATTGTTCTTTTTACCTTTATACGAAAATGATACATTTTCGAACGTGATATGATTATCTGTTTTAATATCAGGATAATCAGTTTTTGATTTAACAGTCAAATCTTCCTTTGTTAACAACACCTCACTTATACGATTCGCCGAGGCTGATGCTTTGGTATAAGAAATAAATATACGCGTAACTGACATAAGTGCCATTGAAATTTGTGTAAAGTACTGCATAAATGCAACTACTGTTTCAGGGGAAGAGGTTCCGTTTGATACGCGAAAAGCCGCAAGTGCTACAACACCCACTATACCCATATTCATAAAAAACGTCATTATCGGATTAACACTGCCCATTACTATGCCTGCACGTGTTTCTGAATTTACAAGCGAACGGTTTACCGCATCAAAGCGTCTGTGCTCATAATCTGTCTTTGATAACGCCTTAATTACACGTATACCCTGTGAGTCCTCTCTCACAACGCGAACCATACCATCTACTGCTTGCTGAATTTTTCTATACATTGGAACGCCTCTTGATCGTACAAATAAAATCGTTCCAAAAAGTAAAGGTGCCATCACAATCATTACCAGTGCAAGATTAGCATCCATTATAAGCGTTATTGCAATACCTCCCACCAACATAATAGGTGCTCTGGTACCCATTCTTTGCATCATAGCAATAAAGTTTTTAACATTGTATGTATCTGTCGTTATACGCGACTCAAGCGAAGGTATTGTAAACATATCAGTCTGTCTTGCAGAAAGCATAAGTGTTTTTTGAAACAGATCCTTACGCATTACCTCTGCAAAATTTCTGGAAACAAGCGCCGAATACCTGTTGGCGATTATATTGCCAATCCACGCTATAGCTGAACATAATATCATAAGCATACCCCAGAAAACAATATCACCCAATTCCTGATTGTATACAACTTCAGCAAGGATATGACTAAGTATCATTGGTAACATTAATTCTGCCATTGTTGCAATGAATTTTATAAATATACCGACAATCATACGCACATAAAAAGGTTTCAAATATTTCAAAAGTGTTTTCATCATGTCACCCCATATTTACCGTAGATAACGATTTGTCCAATATTTTCTTTAATACATTATTAAATATTTCAAGGTCCTGCTCTGATATCTCATCCGTTACAAGAGAATTCCATTTCTGTTCAATTTCAATTATCTTAGGGTGTATATCAAGCATTTTTTGTGTAGGAAACACAAGCATTTCCCTCTTATCCTTACAACTTACTTTTCTTTCTACATAACCGTTTTGCTCAAGAAAAGCAATGTGGCGTGTGACATTACTTTTGCTTAGACACAACTTTCTTGCAAGCTTGTCCTGTGAAAGACCAGGTGTTGTGCATATTGTCAACACATAAATATGATATGGTGCAATTAATTCAATTTCAGTTAAATGTTCAGCACGATAAAGTGAAGAACATCTGCTTATAAGCAATACTCTTTTCATTAAGCTCGGCATTTCATCACCCCAAAAAGCAAAATAGTTGCAAATGAAACTGTTTCATTTGCAACTATTTTAACACACATATTTATATTCGTCAAACATTCATTACCGCTACTGCAAAATTTAAAAAACCTGCAAATGTAAGCCATAATATATATGGTATCATAATAATACCAGCAGGCTTTGATATTCTATAAAATGAAATAGTAGTCAAAAGCACTAAGACCCAAAGTATTAAAAGCCATACAAATGCTATGATATACTGTTGCATATTGAAGAATATAAGAGGCCAGATCACATTCATTATAAGTTGAATACCATACAAAAGTAATGCCCTGTTACGCTTCGTAGTGTTCTGGTCATTACGAAGTATGAGGTACGAAGCAATTCCCATAAGTGTATAAAGAACAGTCCATACAATAGGAAAAAGCCACCCCGGAGGTGCAAATGATGGCGTTTGCAAATTCGCATAGTCCTCCATACTGCCCATTGTGAATAAGCCGGATAATGTAC
>JAZUOQ010000026.1:0-2240 GCA_045604775.1 Eubacteriales bacterium | reverse complement strand
TCCGACTTATATTCTTAACTTTTCTGACTAATGAACTTGGAATTTTATAAGCAATCAGCTTAAGCGTATATTTAGGGCATTTCAAAACAGTTTTTGAAATTTTTTCAAAGCCGTATTTTTCAATATCATTATAAATCGTTTTTCGTATTTCCGGAACAATTTCGCGTTCTTCATACAAAAGAGAGGGATTCTGAATTGCAGCATTAGAAGGCTCAGTTTCAATTAAAGTTACACGATCGCGTATACTCTCAAGTAATTCAACGCCGCGTACACTGTTTACTGCAAGTACTGATACACCTCGATACACATCGGGGATATCATGATAATTTTTAACGCCCCAATAATCACAAAAGGTAAAATCTGTATAACGCT
The DNA here is from genome assembly GCA_045604775.1 of Eubacteriales bacterium. Classification (GTDB taxonomy): domain Bacteria; phylum Bacillota; class Clostridia; order Oscillospirales; family QAKW01; genus RGIG9041. The sequence continues at coordinate 1,868 of JAZUOQ010000026.1, read as the reverse complement.
TATCGCCTCTGAAATTGCACTCATAACATGCATATCGGTTAAACCAACCGTTTGTATATCCGTAAATATATGGGTCGGTATTACCCGCTTTATAATGTTTTTTACCACGCTTGTCTTCAAAAGATAAGTTCATTCCCCAACCGCGTTTTTTCTTATCCCTAAAACTAAGATTTCTAATTCTGCCGTATCTTTTTTCAAGCATATCTACATACGAGCCAAGAATCTTAGAAGACGGCATACCGTGACAAATAAAGTCTGCAATAAATAAATTATCATATGGTTTTTTCAAAAAATTTATAATTGCTGCGCACTGACACGGAGCACCTGTGAAAAGAACCTTTTTACCGTTGTCCAGTACTTTTTTTATAACACTGAACACTTCACTCATATCACTGTAAACATATTTTGAGCCCATCATCTTGTCTATACCTCTACGGCTTGAAGTTACAGTAATATATGCATTTTTATTTGAATCAAAAATACATCCCGCCACCATACCTCTGTCCTGAAGTATCTTATCAGCCAACAATCTGAACATCCCACCCGATGAGCTTTTCTGCAGTATATTCAAATTATTTATACGCGCCGCATAAACATTAATGGGCGAATTTCCTTCAGGTCGGTTTTCAACAGGGCATACTTTTGCACAAATACCGCAGGAAATACATTCCGACGTATTAAGAATAGGATACAAAAAACCTTCGTCGTCAGGTGCCATAGATATAGCATTGACGGGACATACCGCATCACATGCACGGCAACCGCAGCATTTTGACGGATCCAAAGTTTTTGAATACGCTATCATTTAAGTACCTCCTGCAAATATTTTTCACAACGCTCCCGCTCTGATTGTAAAACAGTTCTGACTGTACTGTAGTCAATTTGTTTATCTGCGATCGTCAGACTATCAGCACTGTCTACCAACCGTTCCTCAAGACCTGTAAGTCTGAGTAAACTTTCAATACGAGAATTAAATTCATTTCTTGGTACAACAATAAACTGTTTTTCAAAATTTATAGAAAAAGCGGTACCGTGAAAAGAATTGGTAACTACAAATTCAGCATTGTCAAAAAGAGAAAGGAAATCTGCAGGCGAACGATGAGTCATAAGCTTATCAACAAGTGCAGGTCGCTTAAGTTCCCATGATATTTTTACAAGTTTAAGTCCTTTGCTGTCCGCAATTTTGCGTGCATACTCAGTAGCACCGTTATCTTCATTATAAAGAAGCATAAGTATTAAATATTTTTCTTTTACAAGGCGTTTTGAAGCAAGCTTTTTCCATTCATCCTTTTCAAGCTGCAACGTAGGATCAATAAGCCACACCGCATCCGTCCTGCCAAGTGAAACAAGTATATCACGCGCAGAATCTTCACGCACAGAAAGTGCACTGTAGCGAGAAATATATTTATTTGTCAACTCTACTTCATCTTCGTCCAGTTTGCTTTTTCCAAAACTTGAAACAAAAGCTACACGCTTAGCATCTTCGGGCAAAAAGTCAAGAAAAAAGCCGCGGTCAATGCCTTCGTTATATTTACTGTTCCAAGTCTGATCACTACCGGTTACATATATATCAGCTTGCGGGGGATTTTTTTCAAGGTCCTCAGGGGTTATATATTTTTTGGTTAGATTAAGATTTTTATTTACAAAAGAACCAAATGTAAGTTCTTTTAAAAATATAGAAGGTATTTTCAATAACTGATACAAAACACGCTTCAAACCTGTACACTCATTTGCAGGAGGTGCAAAAAATATTCTTTTTTTTGTACGCTGAGCAGTTATATAATCAATAACTGATACCTTAGCACCTGCACGTTCAAAAACATACTGTGTAGCATAAGCCTGCAGTGCCGAGCCATAATTGTATATAC
>JAZUOQ010000025.1:0-4114 GCA_045604775.1 Eubacteriales bacterium | reverse complement strand
TCTTCCTAAGACCGCTTGGCCTCCGACTTCCCTAAGTATCCTAACATTATGTTAAATAAAATATTTTTGTTTTAGTGCTTATGTTTATTTAGTCGCAGTTTTTTCAAAAAGTAACACCTTTTTCTCAAATTTTCTTGAATTTTGTTGAACTCTACAATTCACACTCACTCAATTTGTACAACTCTCCCAACAAAACACCAACCGCCTTCGGTATACCCATACGCCCGATAATATATTCACGGTATTCGTGAAAAAGTGTGTTAAGAATATTTGCAGAGTCTTCGTTTTCAACGATAACACTTATTACTGCAACGCGAGTTTCCATTTTTTTACCTCATAAAAAATGCCGCACCAAAAAGGCGCGGCAAAAATAGTTATATAGCGCCTTTCACTCAGAAGCTTCTTTGTGTCAGGAGATGCTTATATTATAATATAAAATCAGATATTTGTCAATCAAGCAGTAAAATGTTTGTATATGCACATTTTCCGTCTTTGTCGTACGCCTCGGCGCGAATCCATTTTTCAAATCCGAGTGGCGTATACTCGGCATACGTGATACCGTCTCCATAAGTATTACGTGTTTTATTAAAAGCAGCATTTGAGAAAAAACTTATCTGTGACACGGGCGAAGAAGTTGCAACCACAGTACCGTCTTGTTTCCTTGAAATATGGAGTTCCGGACCTTGAGTTGCATAAAACTCTCCTGTTTTTACTTTGTTTAAAATATCTTTATCAGAGGTTTTACCATCACTTACATCAAGCATAATATACGATACGGCACAGTCGTTATCATAATAGTGGCAATCGTCGTCTGCAATAAGTGGCAGATAACACCCTTTATTTGCAAGCATATCAATAACTGCACCTGAATACGGGCGATTTGAAGCGTGTACACCTGATACGGTATTATATATTTCTGTTGCATCAATACTATCAAGCGCCATAATTTGACCAGGAGTATTAAGCGACCATGCAGGATGAGCAATGACCGCAAGACCACCGGCTTTATGAATTGCCTTTGTAAAGAGAGTGTGATCTGTCATATTTTCGATCTGTGGTTCACTTTCACAAAAAAGGCCCAGAATATGATAAACACCTGTAACACTGTTGTTTCCCATATATGTACAGCCTTCAGGAAATTTATTATTATATTCAACACCAGAAAGTATACGAAGACCATTTATCTCATCTGCCGGATGCCACTTCCAATGATCTGTAAGAGCAATTGCATCATAGCCTGCGTTTTTATAGATTTCAACCGCTTGTTCTATCGAACATCTACCGTCTGATTCGGTTGTATGAATGTGAAGCCCTATCTTCATTCTGGTTTTACCATAAATATCTGTATACATAAAATCACCTCTGTTTTTTAATAATACCACTTTAGTAATTGAAAAGCAAGAAAATATATAGTAAAATCAAAATGAGGTGATTTAATGAATATTATCCTTATCGGTATGCCAGGATGCGGAAAAAGCACAGTCGGCGTACTTTTAGCTAAAACAATTTTATGTGATTTTATTGATACGGATCTGCTTATACAAAATCAATGCAAAAAAAGTTTATGCGAAATAATCGAAAATGAAGGGCTTGAAAGTTTTAAACAAATAGAAAACGATATTATAGCCGCGCTTAAAACAGACAACTGTGTTATTGCAACAGGCGGCAGTACTGTTTACGGCGAAATGGCTATGAAAAATCTTAAATCGTGCGGTAAAATAATATATCTTAAGCTTTCACCGAAAGTTATAAAAAAACGCATAAAAAATATCAAAACACGCGGTATTGCTATGAAAAAAGGTTGTACTATTGAAGACTTATACAATGAACGCTCACCGCTTTATGAAAAATATGCTGACATTACAATCAATAGCGAAATTTTCACTGCCGAAGAATGTGTTAACGCTATTGTAGATGCAATCAAACTCTATTAATGATAGAGTTTGACTTGATATTCAAATATAATTCTATCATTAAATTCTCAAAAGCATAGGTTTACTTATTTTAAAAAGGCATTTATAATATAACCAAAAACATACGAGGTGGTATAATGGACGCAAAAAGCATTGGAAACTTAATTTCAACGCTTCGTAAAAAGCAGGGCTTGACACAGTCGGAGCTTGCGCTCAAGTTAAACATAAGTGATAAAACAGTCAGCCGCTGGGAAAACGGTTTGGGATATCCGGAAGTGACACAGTTTCCTGTTCTGGCATCAATATTCTCAGTCACAGTAGATTATCTTATGACCGGTGAGCGAAAAGGCATAACGATCGCCGGCAATATACTTACCGATATAGTAAAACGTATAGATAGTTATCCCGAAAAAGGTATGCTTGCAAACATTATAGATATCAGTCGTGCTGTTGGCGGATGTGCACCCAACACGGCAATCGATCTTGCAAAAATAGACCGCAGTATACCAATTTCTGTACTGGGAAAGATCGGAGATGACGAATACGGAAGGTATGTATTATCTCAGTTAAGCCGCTATGGCATTGATGTTGAGGGTGTTTCATTATCAAGTGACAAACCTACAAGTTTCAGTGATGTTATGAGTTTGGTTTCAGGAGAAAGAACATTCTTCCACGCAAGAGGCGCAAACGCTCAGTTCTCACCTGCAGATATTGATATTTCATCTATCAACAGTGTTATTTTACACATTGGATATATATTGCTTTTGGATATGTTTGATGAGGATGATATCGAATACGGAACTGTTATGGCGCGTTTTTTACACGATGTTCAGCAAAAAGGCATAAAAACATCAGTAGATGTAGTAAGTGACAGTACCGGAAGATATAAAGAAAAAATACTGCCCGCTTTAAAATACTGCAACTACATAATTTTAAATGAGATTGAAAGCAGTATGCTTTCAGATCTTGCGCCGTATGATGAAAATGATAATTTAAACATTGACAATATTAAAAAAACAATGGAGTTTATGGCAAAACAGGGCGTGCGCGACAAAATTATCGTACACTGCAAAAAAGCAGGTTTTTGTTATGACGTTCCGACTGGTAATTTCACTGCAGTACCTTCTCTTAATATTCCAAAAAGTGAGATAATCGGGAGCGTTGGTGCAGGAGATGCATTCTGTGCAGGAAGCCTTTACGGTATTTATAATAACTTTGACGATAAACACATTCTGGAATTTGCAGCTTCTGCCGCTGCTTGTAATCTATTTTCCGAAAACTCTGTTGACGGCATGAAAAACAAAAACGAGATAGAGAATATGCCCGGTATATACGGCTGGGAACAATTGTAAATAAGGAGAAAAAATATGTTAGTAAATTTAGATTATGTACTAAAGAAAGCACAGATCGAAAATTATGCAGTAGGACTTTTTAACACAACAGACACTGATATGCTTGAAGCTGCAATTTCTGCGGCAGAAGAACTTAATTCACCGATAATCATAGGTACTGCTGAAGTATTATTGCCCGCAGGTGAACTGGATCTTATCGCTCCATCAGTAATAGCAGCCGCCAAAAGAGCTAAAGTTCCGGTAGTGGTTCATTATGATCACGGGCTTACGTTTGACCGCTGTATGCAAGCGTTAAAGCTCGGATTCACAAGTATTATGTTTGAGGGGTCTGCAGGCGATGCCGAACAAAATATTAAAGACACTGCACAGATAGTAAAGATTGCCCACTCATTCGGAGCTACTGTTGAAGGTGAGATCGGTCATGTTGGTGAAGCATCAACATGTGATAATGCTTCATCAGACAAATATACAACTCCACAAGAAGCGATTAATTTTATTAAAAAAACCGGTGTTGATGCGCTGGCTGTTGCAATTGGAACTGCTCACGGTGCTTACAAAGAAAAACCTTGTCTTGATTTAGAAAGACTCAAAGCAATTCGTGCAGAAGTTGACACCCCACTGATACCGCCCGCCTTCTGCGCCTCGGCAATGGCGTGAATGGCCAGCGTGGTCTTACCTGATGACTCGGGACCATAAATCTCTATGATACGACCTTTAGGGTAACCGCCTACACCTAAAGCCATATCGAGCGTAACAGAACCTGTCGGGATGACAGGTATGTCGGTTACAGCCTCGCTGCTCATACGCATGATAGAGCCCTTACCGAAGTCCTTCTCTATCTTGTCCATC